>DASYJB010000192.1:0-11550 GCA_035996965.1 Casimicrobiaceae bacterium
GTGGCGCGGCGGGCGAGCACCGGATCACGCGACTCGCGCGCGGCTTCGAAGTACGCGCGTGCCGCCAACGCCGCATCTCCGCGCTGCATCGCGACATCGCCGACCAGGATGCGATAAAGCACTTCCGGGGTCAGATCATCGGCCGCGGCGGGGCGCTCGGGTGCGGCGGTCGTCCCGTCGGTTTGCCTGGGCTCGGCGGGCGTCTGCGCGCGGCTGTCTCCAGCCGCCACGGCGACGGCGGTCAGGCTGACGAACAACAGGGAACGAAAGAGGGGAATCACGATAGGGAGGCCAAGCTCGGTCGATTTCGATTCAAGGGCCGGCACATCGCCGGACCTCGTTGCATCTTAGGGTATATTTGCCCGAGCAACAAACGCCACTCGACGTCTCCAGATGCCCGAACTTCCGGAAGTTGAAACGACGCGCCGCGGGGTCGCGCCTCACGTAGAACGGCAGAAAGTGACGGCGGTGAGGATCTACGACCGCAGACTGCGCTGGCCGGTTCCACGCGATCTGCCCCGCCGGCTGGTCGGTCGCGTCGTCGACCGGGTCGAGCGGCGCAGCAAATATCTGCTTTTCCGACTCGGCGCCGACACGCTGATCGTCCATTTCGGGATGACCGGAAGCCTTCGCGTCTACGGCATCGCACCGGCGCGACGCACCCACGATCACATCGACCTGGAATTCGCCAACGGCGTTGTTCTTCGCTACCACGACCCGCGCCGTTTCGGCGCGATGCTGTGGTCACCCGCCGCAGCGGGCGAGCACCCGCTGCTCGCCGCGCTCGGACCCGAGCCGTTCTCGGCCGGTTTCGATGCGGCCTACCTGTTCGCTTCCACCCGCAAGCGCAGGACGGCGATCAAGCTCGCACTGATGGACAACCGCCTGGTCGTCGGCGCGGGCAACATATACGCGAATGAAGCGCTGTTTCGCGCCGGGATACGGCCGACCCGCGCGGCCAACCGCGTCTCGCGAGAGCGCCTGGGCCGCCTGGTCGTGGCGGTGAGGGAAACGCTCGCCGCGGCGATCGCGAAAGGCGGCAGCACCCTTCGCGATTATGTCGACAGTGACGGCGCGCCCGGTTATTTTCAGCTCGAGTACAACGTGTACGGCCGCGAAGGTCAGCCCTGCCGCGTTTGCGGCGAGCCGATTCGCGCGACCCGGCAGGCAGGGCGCGCGACCTACTATTGCCGCGGCTGCCAGACCTGACAAGGCTTAGGTGCTTGTTTTGGCGCGCTTTATGCTAGAGTCCCTGCGACTCGAGCCGGACATGAACCGACCATGATGCAATCGAAGGATCTGGCCGCACGATTTGAAGCCTACAGCGACTGGCGACGCCGGTTGTCGACCGGCGTGTCGCGCCTGCATGAATGGCTGTCCGAACAGGAACTTGCCGATGGCCAGGCCGACCTTACCGTCCAGCGCCTGCTCGAGCGGCTGCACCAGGACAAGCTGGTCGTGGCCTTTGTCGCCGAGTTCTCCCGCGGCAAGTCCGAGCTGATCAACGCGATCTTCTTTGCCGATTTCGGCCAGCGCCTGCTGCCCTCGGCCGCCGGCCGCACGACGATGTGTCCGACCGAGCTGCTATACGACTCGACGCGCGAGCCGTCGATTCGGCTGCTGCCGATCGAAACGCGAGCCCGCGACGGATCGGTCACCGAATTCAAGAACTACGCGGACGAATGGGTGACGATCGCGCTCGACATGTCGTCGGCTGACCGGATGGCCGAAGCGCTGTCGCAGGTCTCGCAGACCAAGCGCGTCTCGGTCCCCCTTGCGCGCAAATACGGGCTCTACGACGACGGCGACCCGCTGGCGCCGCTGTCGGCGGCCGATTCCGCCGTCGACGTGCCCTGCTGGCGCCACGCGATTATCAACTTCCCGCACCCGCTGTTGCAGCAGGGACTGGTGATACTCGATACGCCGGGGCTGAACGCCATCGGCACCGAGCCCGAGCTCACGCTCAATCTGCTGCCGAATGCGCACGCGATCCTGTTCATCCTCGCCGCCGACGCCGGCGTGACCAGGACCGACGTCGACGTGTGGACCAAGCACATCGTCGGGGACAGCCCGGCGAGCCGCGAAGGCCGGCTGGTCATCCTGAACAAGATCGACGGCTTGTGGGACGAGCTGCGCACCGCCGCGGAGATCGAGTCGGAGATCGCCCGGCAAGTTCGCACCAGCGCGCAGCTGCTGATGCTTCCGCCGGCGCAGATATTTCCGGTGTCGGCGCAGAAAGCGCTGCTGGCGAAGGTCAACGGCGACGATGTGCTGCTGGCCAGGAGCCGCCTGCCGCAGCTCGAGGCGGCGCTGTCCAGAGAACTGATTCCGGCCAAGCGGCGCATCGTAGGCTCGGCGACGCAGACCGAGATCCGCGCGCTCATCGCCGGCACGCGCACGATACTCGACAGTCGCATCGCCGGGATCCGCGAGCAGCTGACCGAGCTGCAGAACCTGCGCGGAAAGAACCAGGATGTCGTAGAGCACATGATGGAGCGCATCCAGCAGGAAAAGAACCTGTTCGAGCGCGGCATGCAGCGTTACACGGCGCTGCGCACGGTATTCACGCAGCAGACCAACAGCCTGTACGAAAGCATCGGGCTGGAGACGCTTCGCGCCACGGCCGCGGACACGCGGGAGCGGATCGAGAAGAGCCCGTTCACCAAGGGCGTGCGCTCCGCGATGGGCGACTTCTTCGGCAAGATCTACGGCAGCCTTGATGCGAGCGCGCGACAGACCGCCGAGACGCACGAGATGATGCAGGCGATGTATCAGCGCTTTGCCAAGGAGCACGGCATCGAGCCGTTCACCCCGCCTCCGTTCTCGATGCTCAAATACCAGAAGGAAGTCGAGCGGCTGGAGCGCGCGTACAACGTGCATTTCAATACGCTGTGGAACATGGTCAGCAAGGCCAAGTTCACGCTGATGAAACGATTCTTCGAGACGATCGCGATTCGGGTAAAGCACGTGTTCGACATCGCGAACCGAGACCTGGAGAGCTGGCTGAAGGCCGTGATGGCTCCGCTGGAGACGCAGGTGCGCGAGCATCACCTGCAGCTGCGCCGCCGGCTCGAAAGCGTCAAGCGCATCCACCGGGCGAGCGACGAGCTCGAGGAGCGGATCGCCGAGCTCGAGCAGGCCGAGGTCGGCGCAAAAGCGCAGATCGGCGCGCTCGCGCGGGAGCTCGCAGCGATCGACGCGATCTGCGAGCAATCCGAACCGCTGCCGCTCGCCGCCAACGGCTAGCGGCTGCGCCCGCGGCAGGTCAAGCCGGCACGTTGCCGGCCTTGGCCGCCATCAAGCCGCGGTACTTCAGCAGCAGCTGATCCTTGCTCTCCACGAAATCGGGGTTTACCGGTATGCAATCGACCGGGCAGACTTCGACGCACTGCGGCGTGTCGAAGTGGCCGACGCATTCGGTGCACTTGCTCGGATCGATCACGTAGATTTCCAGACCCTGCGAGATCGCGCCGTTCGGGCACTCGGGCTCGCAAACGTCGCAGTTGATGCATTCGTCGGTAATGATCAGCGCCATCAGGAGCTTTCACGCGACTGCGCCGCACGCTCGTCGTCTGCCTTGGTCTTGAGGCGGGCGACGACGGCCGGCGGCACAAACTTGCCGACATCGCCGCCGAAGCGGGCGATTTCACGAACGATCGTCGATGACATGAACAGGTATTGCTCGGCTGGGGTAAGAAACAGCGTTTCGACCTCGGGATGAAGGTTGCGGTTCATGCCGGCCATCTGAAATTCGTACTCGAAGTCCGACACCGCGCGCAAGCCGCGCAGGATGGTCGTGGCCCCGACCGAGTGCACGAAATCCATCAGCAGGCCGGAAAAGCCCGCGACTTCGACGTTGGCATAAGGAGCCAGGACTTCGCGCGCCATCGCGATGCGCTCGTCGGCGCTGAACATCGGGCGCTTGCTTTCACTGTCCGCGATCGCGACGATCACCCGGTCGAACAGCTTGGCCGCGCGCCGTACGATGTCCTCGTGCCCTTTGGTGAACGGGTCGAAGGTTCCAGGATAGACGATTTTCAGCATGCCCCGATCTCTCCGCTCGGCCTAGCGCTCCCGCTGGAGCCGCCGCCGGGCAGGCGGCGCAGCAGATGATAATGCACCTGTCCGGCCCTGTCGCCGCGCACGATCGCGAAACCGGCGGGCGCGACGACCCCTGCAGAGGCCTCGACATAGAGCGCGCCTTCGGCGGCCACGCGCGCCGCTGCTGCCGGCAGCAGCGCTTCCCATTGCGGATTGCCAAACGGCGGATCGAGAAAGACGACATCGAACAGCCGCGTCTCGCTCGCCAGGAACGCTTGCGCGTCGGCGCAGTGAGTCTCCAGCGCCGCCGAGCCCAGCATCTGCGCTGTCGCGTCGAGCGCGCGCACCAGCTCCGGCTTGCGATCGACGGCGACGGCGAGCGTGGCGCCGCGCGACAGCGCCTCGAACGAAAGCGCCCCGCTGCCCGCAAACGGATCGAGCGTGCGCGCGCCGTCGAGATCCTGGCCCAGCCAGTTGAACAGCGTTTCGCGAACCCGGTCGGGCGTCGGGCGAATGTCGGCGGCGGCGGGAAAGCGAATGCGCCGGCCGCGCCAGCGTCCGCCGATGATGCGAATCTGGTGGGCTTGCGGCAAGCGTGCGCCATGCATCGAAAGGTAGAATTGTACCTTTGCCTGCAGCGCCCCAATCCGATGCTCGATCTGTTCAAGCGCAAGCCCGATGACGGCGAGCGCAGCTGGTCCGAACGCCTGAAGACCGGCCTGGGCCTGTCGCGCGAGCGCATTTCCCGTCCACTGACCGCGTTGTTTGGCCGCGAGGCGCTGTCGGAGGAAGCGGTCGACGAGTTGCGCAGCGCGCTCCTCGGCGCAGACGTCGGCATTCCGGCGACCGAGCACCTGCTCGATGAGCTCGTCGCCCGCTGGAAGCGCGCCGGCGCCGATCTCGATGCGCGCGCCGTGCTCAAGTCCGCGGTGATCGAGCTGATCGCGCCGCTCGAGCAGCCGCTCGTCGTCGGCGCGGCGCGGCCTTTTGTCATCATGCTCGCCGGGGTCAACGGTGCGGGCAAGACGACGTCGATAGGCAAGCTGGCCAAATATCTGCAGGGCCAGGGACTCTCGGTGCTGCTCGCCGCAGGTGATACCTTCCGCGCCGCTGCGCGCGAGCAGCTCGAAACCTGGGGTGCGCGCAACAACGTCCAGGTGGTTGCCCAGCACGGCGGTGATCCGGCGGCGGTGATGTTCGATGCGATCTCGGCTGCGAGGGCGCGGCGCATCGACGTCGTGCTTGCCGACACCGCCGGCCGGCTGCCGACGCAGCTGCCGCTGATGGACGAGCTCAAGAAGATCCGCCGCGTGATCGCCAAGGCGCAGGAAGGCGCGCCGCACGAAACGCTGCTGGTGCTCGACGCCAATACCGGCCAGAACGCGCTGGCGCAGGTCGCCGCGTTCGACGCGGCGCTGGGACTGACCGGGCTCGTCCTGACCAAGCTCGACGGCACTGCCAAGGGTGGGGTCGTCGCCGCAATCGCCAAGACGCGGCCGGTGCCGCTGAAGCTGATCGGCGTCGGCGAAGGAATCGACGACCTTCGCCCGTTCCGCGCCGCCGAGTTCGCCGACGCGCTGATCGGCTGAAGACCGGAGTGTGACGCGGTCCCTGGGTCAGCTGGTTTGCGAGCGCTCACCCACGCCGCAGGACTCGGGCGTCCGACCTGGTCGAATACTTTCGCCGACGGCGCCGGGATCCGGGCATCGCTTTTGGCTTGGGTTGGCTCGGCGCCTGGCTTGCCGTCGCCCGCCCTCCCAAGTCGGCGGAGGCCCGCTCATGAGGCGGAACTTCGGGGCGGCTTAGCACTCTGACAAGCCGAGTGCTAAAATATCGCCAAGTCGCAAAGGAGCTTTGGATGCCCACGAATACGCTGGCTTTCCCGACCCCGGCTTCGCTGGGGAGCCTGGACCACTATATCCAGGCCGTGAACCGTTTTCCGCTGTTGACCGCCGAGCAGGAGACCGAGCTCGGGCGCAGGCTGCAGCGCGACAACGATCTGGACGCAGCCCGCTCGCTCGTCCTGTCCCACCTGCGGCTGGTCGTCGCTGTCAGCCGCAATTACCTGGGGTACGGGCTGCCGCAGGCCGACCTGATCCAGGAAGGCAATATCGGCTTGATGAAGGCGGTGCGCCGCTTCGATCCGGAACGCGGCGTTCGCCTGGTCTCATTTGCCCTGCACTGGATCCGGGCCGAGATTCACGAGCACATCCTGCGCAACTGGCGGCTGGTCAAGATCGCAACCACCAAGGCGCAGCGGAAGCTCTTCTTCAACCTGCGCAGCATGAAGCCGAAGCTCGCCCCGCTGACCCGCACCGAGGCCCACGGCATCGCCAAGGCGCTCGGGGTCAAGCCCGAGGAAGTGCTGGAAATGGAGACGCGGCTGTCCGGCCAGGACGTCGCCATCGATCCGCCGGCCGGCGACGACGGCGAGACGATGACGCCGAGCGCGTACCTGACCGACAGCGAGGCCGAGCCGGTCCACATACTCGTGCGCGAAGAGACCGCGCGCAATCGCAGCACCGGGCTGAAGAGCGCGCTCTCGAGGCTGGATAGCCGCAGCCGCAACATCATCGAAGCCCGCTGGCTGCGCGAGGACGATCCGGCGACACTGCAGGATCTGGCAAACCAGTACGGCGTCTCGGCCGAGCGCATCCGTCAGATCGAAAGCAAGGCGCTGAAGACGATGCGCGGCGAGATGGCGTCCCTCTAGACGGACGCGAAGTCGCAGTCATTCCAACGCCGGCCCCGCGCCGGCGTTTTTATTTGCGCCCTAGAGCTCGATCTGCGTCCCTAACTCGACGACCCGGTTGGTCGGGACGTTGAAAAATTCGATCGCCTTGGTCGCGTTCTTGGCCATCGAGACGAACAGGCGCTCGCGCCACAGGGCCATGCCCGGCGTCTCCGTGGCGATCAGCGTTTCGCGCGAGACGAAGAACGAGGTCTCCATCATGTCGAACGGCTGACCGCGGCGCCCGCATTCCTCCAGCAGCTCCGGCACGTCCGGATCTTCCTTGAATCCGAAAAACGCCTCGAATTGCTGGAAGTTGCAGCCCAGATCGCGGATTTGCACGCGATCGGGCAAGAGCACGGTCGGAATGTCCTGCGTCGTCATCGTCAGCAGCACGACGCGCTCGTGCAGCACCTTGTTGTGCTTGAGATTGTGCAGCAGCGCATGCGGCGCGCGATTCGGCGTGCTGGTGAGAAAGACGGCGGTGCCCGGCACGCGCATCGGCGGGTTGGCCGCGATGCTTTCGATGAACAGGTCGATCGGCATCGTCTCGGCGTTCAAGCGCTCGAGCAGGATCGCGCGGCCGCGCTTCCACGTCGTCAGCAGCGTGAATACGAGACCTCCGACGACGATCGGGAACCAGCCGCCTTCCGGGATCTTCAGCAGGTTCGACGACAGGAAGGCGACGTCTATCGCGACCAGCGGGACGACGATCGCAAGGGCGGCCAACGGGTTCCAGCGCCACAGCCGGGTGAGCACGACAAAAATCAGCAGCGAGTCGATCGCCATCGCAAGCGTCACTGCGATGCCATAGGCGGCCGCCAGGTTGCTCGAGGTCTTGAAGCCGGTGACCAGCAGCAGCACCGCGAAGAACAGCATCCAGTTGATGAACGGGACGTAGATCTGGCCGATCTGCCGCTCGGACGTATGCATGATCGTCAGGCGCGGGCAATAGCCCATCTGGATCGCCTGCCGCGTCAGCGAGAACGCGCCCGAAATCACCGCCTGCGAAGCGATCACCGTCGCCGCGGTCGCGAGAATCACCATCGGCAGCAGCGCCCATGCCGGCGCCAGCAGGTAGAACGGATTCTTGATCGCTTCCGGCTCGGCGATGATCAGTGCGCCCTGGCCGAAATAATTCAGCACCAGGGCGGGCGCCACCAAGTACAGCCAGGCACGTCGGATCGGCGACACGCCGAAATGGCCCATGTCGGCGTACAGGGCTTCGGTGCCGGTGACCGCGAGCACGACCGCACCGAGGGCGAGAAACGCCGCCAGCGGGTTGCCGGTCAGAAACGAGAATGCGTAAGACGGCAGTAACGCCATCAGCACCCGCGGGTCCTGCCAGATCGCGGCCGCACCCAATACCGCGATCGTCGCGAACCAGACGCACATCAGCGGGCCGAACAGCCCGCCGACCTTCGCCGTCCCGTGGCGCTGGATCGAGAACAGCGCGAGCAGGATCGCCAGCGTCACTGGAATGACGTAACTTTTGAGGGCCGGCGCGACGACTTCGAGACCCTCGACCGCGGACAAGACCGAGATCGCCGGCGTGATCATGCCGTCGCCGTAGAACATCGCGGCGCCGAAAATCCCCAGGCCGACCAGCCACCAGCGTGCCTGACGGTCGTTGAGGCCGCGCGATACCAGTGCGGTGAGCGCCATGATGCCGCCCTCGCCGTTGTTGTCGGCCCGCATGATCAGCGTCACGTACTTGAGCGTGACGATGATCATCAGCGCCCAGAAGATCACCGACAGGACGCCGAGCACGTTGTCGGTGGTCAGCGGCAGGCCGTGCGGCCCGGTGAAGCATTCGCGCAGCGTATAGAGCGGGCTGGTTCCGATATCGCCGAAGACGATACCGATCGCGCCGAGGACCAGCGGGGCCGTCGGTCTCTTCGCCACATCGGCCGGAGCCGTCGCCGCGCCGGCCTCCGTCCCGGTCAGCATGCTCCTTCGTCGGAGCGACGCGAAAACCGGATGTTGAGCTGTTTGAGCTTGCGGTACAGATGCGTGCGTTCCAGACCGGCGCGTTCGGCGACCCGGCTCATGTTGCTCTGTTCCTTGCCAAGCAACTGCTCGAAGTAGATCCGTTCGAAGGCTTCGCGCGCCTCGCGCAGCGGCAGCTCGAAAAAGCGCGCGGTGACCTCGGGCGCAAGCGCCGCCGACGGCGGCAGCGCCGATTCGCCCAGAAGGCGCCGCACATGCTCGCCGGTGATTTCACTGTCGATCGTCAAGGCGAGATTGGCGATGACATTGTGCAGGTGGTCAAGATTGCCCGGCCAGTATGCCGCCGCCAGCGCCGACACGGCGCTCCCCTGCAGCGTTCCCAGCGTGCGCTGGCTCGCAGTGATCTCGCGCCAGAAGCGCGCGATCAACGCCGGCATGTCGTCGCGCCGTGCGCGCAGCGGCGGCAGCATGACCGCACCGGCGGACAAGATCGACAGCAGCGCCGGATCGAAGCGACCCTCGGCCGCGAGGTTACCGAGTTGCTCGCTGCTGGTGCAGACAAGAACCGTGTCCTGCTTTTCCAGCTTGGGCAGAACGAAGGCGAGTCCTTTCTGCTCCGCTTTCGAATACGCGCCGATTTCGACGCAGTAGAGCAGGCCGTCGCGCGCTTCCTCCAGCACCTGCGAGGGATTGGCGGCAAGCCGCGCGCCGTTGGCGAGAATGACGAACGGCGCGTCCGGAACGTGCAGCGCGCGCGCCGCAGTGTCGTGTCCGGCGCCGGGCTCGCCGACGATCAGCACCGGCCGGTTGGCGCGCAGAAGCTGCTCGATCGCCCGCTCGACCTCGATCACCGGCGTGCTGGTGCCGAGCGCCGCGAGCGATATCCGGCGCGGCCCCTGACCGGCGGCCGTCTTCAGCGCGCGCGTCACCGTCGACAGCAGCTTTTGCAGCCCGACCGGCTTTTCCAGGAAATCGAAGGCGCCGACCTTGGTCGCCTCGACCGCGGTTTCTATCGTGCCGTGACCCGACATCATCACGACCGGCATCGTCAGCTGGCCATTCGCCGCCCACTCACGCAGCAGGGTCACGCCGTCGGTGTCCGGCATCCAGATGTCGAGCAGCACCAGCGCGGGTTGCGTGCGCAGCCGGTAGTTTCGCGCCTCTCCGGCATTTTCGGCCACACTGACTTGATATCCCTCGTCCTGCAGAATCTCGGACAACAGTTCGCGGATGCCGACTTCGTCGTCGACGATCAGAATTTCTTTCTGCTGCGGCATCACGTGTTGGTTCCTTTGAACGGCAAGTACAAGGTCACCACGGCCCCGTGTGGCGACCGATTTCCGATGGTTACCCGCCCATGGTGCTCCTCGGCGATCTTCTTGACGATCGCGAGGCCGAGGCCGGTGCCCTTCGCCTTGGTCGTCACGTACGGCTCGAACGCGTGGCGCACGACATCGTCGGGAAATCCGCCGCCGCGGTCGCCGATCGACAACGCCACCTCGTCGCCGCGCACCTCGAGGCCGATATCGTACGCGGGGTCGGGCGAGTCCGCCTGAGCATCGATGGAATTCTGGATCAGATTGTGGATCACCTGACGCAGCCGCGTCGGCTCGCCATGAATGACCGGATCGCCTTCCGCGAGCTTTAGCGAAACATGGGGCCGCAGATTTTCGTACAGACCCAGCACGTCGAGCAACAGCGCATTGATGTCGACCGGCTGCATCCGCCCGGGGCGCGATTGCCGGGCGTAGATCGCAAAATCGTCGACCATGTGCTTCATTGCGCCCACCTGCGCGACGATCGTCCGCGTCGCCCGGGTCAGGGTCTCCTCGTCGCCGGCCGCCAGCTTGCCACCGAGCTTGACCGCGAGGCGCTCGGCCGACAGCTGGATCGGCGTCAGGGGATTCTTGATCTCGTGCGCGAGGCGGCGTGCGACCTCCGCCCAGGCGGCATCGCGCTGCGCCTCGGCCAATTCGGTTACATCGTCGAACACGACGACAAACCCAGCCACCGGTTCGCCGGGCAGCCTCGACCCGCGCATCAGCAGCACGCGCGTGTGATTCGATACGGTGACCTCGGCCTGGCGCTGCCACTGGCCATCGCGCCCGCCGCGGAAGCCGTCGGCCACCAGCTCGGCAAAGCCGGCGAGCGGGGGCAGGCGGCGCGCCCAGTCGGAAAGCGGCACGTCGATCAGGTCGGCAAGCGGCTGCTGCAGGATCACCGCCGCGCTCGGGTTCGCGGTGCGCAGGCGAAACGCGCTGTCGAACGCCAGCACCCCGGCCGACAGATTGGAAAGAATGCTTTCGAGATAAGCGTTGGTCGTTTCGATCGCGTTTCGGCTTTCCTCGGCCTTTTGTTGCGCTTCGGCGAGCTGCGCGGTCATCGTGTTGAACGACTCGGTGAGGACGCCCAGCTCGTCCCGGCTCTGCACCGGGTGCCGGCGGCTGAAGTCGCCTTGCGCGACCGCGCGCGTGCCTTCGGCCAGAAGGCCGAGCGGCCCGCTGACCTGCTCGGAGAGCACGACGGCCAGACCAAGCGCGGAGAAAAGCGCGAGCAGCAAGGTCAAGGTCAGCGTGAGTGCGTAAAGGCGCTTAAGCGACGCGCGCGAAAACGAGATCTCCTGGTAGTCGCGGTAGCCGGCCTGCACTTTTTCGGCATCGAGCTGCAATTGTCGGGGCACCGGCTCGACGACCTGGAGCAGCCGCAGCGGCTCGCCGGGATCGGAGGTGTTGACCGGAACGACGACGCGCAGCAGCATGCCTTGGTCGGTGGTCTGATCGATCGCCGAGTAGGTTTGCTGAAGCCTGGCGCGCCGCAGCGCCTGCGCC
>DASYJB010000193.1:0-5481 GCA_035996965.1 Casimicrobiaceae bacterium
GCTCCGGCGGACCCGACGCCCGACTCGATCGAAGCGATCACCGCGCAGGGCGCCGACTGGTGGCCGCTGGCGCTTGCGCGCGAGCTCGACGACGCGATGCTGTTGCTGCGCACCAACGAGCTCGACATCGGCACCTGGGTGATGCGGACCGCCGGCGATCCCGCGGCGGTCCTGGCGGTCGATGCGATCTTGGCCAAACACGCCGACCACTGGCTGGTGCGCGAGACGATCGGCCTGTGGCGGCGCACCTTGTCGCGGCTCGACGTGTCCGCGCGCTCGGTGTTCGCCCTGATCGACCGCGGCTCGTGCTTTGCCGGCACTCTGCTCGAGCTGGCACTCGCGGCGGACCGCAGCTATATGCTGGCACTCCCCGACGAGCGCGATGCCGAGCCGGCGATCGCGCTGTCGGCGCAGAATTTCGGCGCCTATCCGATGTGCAACGGACGCACGCGGCTCGCCAATCGCTTTGCCGTCAATATGCTCGCGCCCGATCGCGTCGGCGTCATGCTCAACGCCGATGCCGCGCGCGAAGCGGGTCTGGTCACCTTCACGCCGGACGATATCGACTGGGACGACGAGATCCGGCTTGCGTTGGAGGAGCGCGCGAGCCTTTCGCCCGATGCGCTGTCCGGCATGGAGGCGAGCTTGCGCTTTTCCGGACCCGAGACGATGCACGCGCGCATATTCGGGCGGCTGGCGGCGTGGCAGAACTGGGTCTTCCAGCGGCCGAACGCCGTCGGCAAGGACGGCGCGCTGAAGCTCTTCGGCACCGGCACGCGGGCCAAGTTCGACTGGGAGCGCGTTTAGCTCAAGGATTTGCGCGGCGAGCAGCGGAAGCGATCATGGCGATCAACTACAGCGAAAAGATTCCGAACAACGTCAATCTGACCGACGATCGGACGCTGCAACGCGCGCTCGAGCATTGGCAGCCGAAGTTCCTGCAGTGGTGGCAGACGATGGGTCCGTCCGACTTCGCCGCCGCGGACATCTACTTGCGCACCGCCGTCGGGGTCGACGCGGCCGGTTGGGCGAGCTACGGCCAGGTGTGCATGCCCGACTACCGCTGGGGCATCTTCCTCGCCGACGCCGACCCGGCGCGCACGATAGGCTTCGGCGATCACATCGGCGAGCCGGCGTGGCAGCAGGTGCCCGGCGAATATCGCTCGCCGCTGCGGCGGCTGATCGTCACGCAGGGCGATACCGAGCCGGCGTCGGTCGAGCAGCAGCGCCTGCTCGGGCACAGCTGTCCGTCGCTGTACGACCTGCGGAACCTGTTCCAGATCAACGTCGAGGAAGGCCGCCACCTGTGGGCGATGGTCTACCTGCTGCACGCGTATTTCGGGCGCGACGGACGCGAGGAAGCCGAGGAGCTGCTCGAGCGCCATTCGGGCGACGCCGACAAGCCTCGGATCCTGGGGACGTTCAACGAGCCGGTGACCGACTGGCTGTCGTTTTTCATGTTCACCTATTTCACCGACCGCGACGGCAAATACCAGCTCAAAAGTCTCGCCGAATCGGCGTTCGACCCGCTGGCGCGGACGACCCGGTTCATGCTGACGGAGGAGGCGCACCACATGTTCGTCGGCGAGACCGGGCTTTCGCGCGTGATCAAGCGCGCGCTGGAAGTGATGACCGAGCTCGGCACCGACGATCCCGCCGCGGTGCGCAACGCCGGCGCGATCGATCTGCCGACGTTCCAGCGCTATCTCAATTTCTGGTTCTCGTCCTCGCTCGATCTGTTCGGCTCGGAAGTGTCGTCGAACGCCGCGTCGAGCTTCGCGACCGGCCTCAAAGGGCGGCCCGACGAGTCGCAGTACGACGATCACCGCTGCGTCGACGTTGCGTTCGAGCTCGCGCAGCCCGATCCGGCGCACGGCATCAGAACCGATAGCATTCCGCTGCGCAACGCGATGAACGAAGTGCTGCGAAGCTCGTACGTGCGCGACTGCGAGCTGGGCCTCAAGCGCTGGAACCGCCAGTTCGAGCGCGCGGGCATGGGAGAGCGCCTGGCGCTGCCGTCGCCGCGTTTTCACCGCGCGATCGGCGTCTGGGCCGGCGTGCACTGCGATCCGGACGGCGCGATCATCGACGAGAGCGAATTTCGCCGGCGCGAAGGCGAATGGCTGCCGACCGAGGCCGACCGCACGTTCGTGAAGAGCCTGATGCGGCAGGTCATCGCGCCCGGCAAGATGGCCGGCTGGATCGCGCCGCCCGAGCGCGGCATCAACAGCCTCCCGATCGAATACGAGTACGTGCGGCTCTAGCTGACCCTCCGCGCTGGAAACAGCGTGCACGGTTTTCGGGCGCGTCCCCGTCTTTGTGGTGCAAACCGGCGACGCAAGCCTTGCGCTACACTGCGGCCATGAGCAGTGTCGTACGCGCGCTTGCGCGATCGGATCTTGCGCCGCGCGCGCCGGCATCGCGCTGGCGCGCCAAGCTCCGGCTGCGCTTCGAACGCTTCGGTCCGCGCACGGTCCTCGCCGAGCGGGTGCATGTCGGACCGCTGCGGGTGCAGAAATCGCTCTACGCCGAAGGCGACGGCGTCTGCCAGAACATCATCGTGCATCCGCCGGGAGGCATCGTCGGCGGCGATTCGCTGGTCATCGATGCCGACGCCGGTCCCGGCGCGCATGCGCAGCTGACCACACCCGGCGCCGCCAAATGGTATCGCAGCGCCGGCGAAGCCGCGACGCAGCACGTCGTCCTGCGCGCGGCGGAATCGGCGGTCATCGAATGGCTGCCGCGCGAGACGATCGTCTTCGACGGCGCCGTCGCGGAGCTCGACAGCCGCATCGAGCTCGCCGGCGACGCGGTGTTCATCGGCTGGGACATCGTCTGTCTCGGACGCACGGCCAGCGGCGAGCGCTTCCGCCACGGATCGTTGCGGCAGCAGCTAAGCATCGCGCGCGATGGCGCCGCCGTCTACGTCGAACGCGCGCGTATCGACGGAGGCGGGCGTCTGCTGAGCTCGCCGGTCGGCTTGAACGGTGCGACGGTCTTTGGCACATTCATTGCTGCCGCACCTCAGCCAGGCGACTCACTGCTCGATGCCTGCCGCAAGGTCGCCGCAGACGGTGAAGGCGCCGTGACGCGGCTGCCCGGCGTGCTGCTGGCGCGGTATCGCGGCGCCTCGGCCGAGGCTGCGCACGCTTACTTCGGAAAGTTGTGGCGCGAGTCGCGACCGCGGCTCACCGGCCGCGAGGCGGTTGCGCCGCGCATATGGAACACTTGACGACCAGACGCCGATGGACCTGACGCCGCGCGAGAAAGACAAGCTGCTGCTGTTCACAGCTGCGCTGCTGGCCGAGCGGCGGCTTGCTCGCGGGGTCCGCCTCAACTATCCCGAGGCGGTCGCTTATATCAGCGCGGCGATCATCGAAGGCGCGCGCGATGGGCGCGACGTGGCCGAGCTGATGAGCGACGGCACGACCTTGCTGACGCGAGCGCAGGTGATGGAAGGCGTGGCCGAGATGATTCCGGAGATCCAGGTCGAGGCGACGTTTCCCGACGGCACCAAGCTTGTCACCGTGCATCAGCCGATCCCGTGAGGACCGCATGATACCGGGCGAAATAATGCCCCGCGCCGGCGACATCGAGTTGAATGCCGGACGGCGGACGATCACGCTCGAAGTTTCGAACACCGGCGACCGGCCGATCCAGATCGGCTCGCATTACCATTTCGGCGAGACCAACGCGGCGCTGTCGTTCGATCGGGCCAAGGCACGCGGTTTTCGCCTGAATATCGCCGCGGGCACCGCGGTCCGCTTCGAGCCGGGACAATCCCGCACGGTCGAGCTGGTTGCGCTGGCGGGAGCGCGTGTCGTCCATGGATTCAGCGGAGCCGTGATGGGTCCGCTCGACGCCAAGCCCGCGGCCAAGCCGCGACCGGCGTCGCGCGGCAAGTCCCCGGCCAGGCGCGGCAGACGATGAAGATCGGGCGGCAGGCGTACGCCGAAATGTTCGGCCCCACCGTCGGCGACCGGGTGCGGCTCGCCGATACCGAATTGATCGTCGAGGTCGAGAAAGACCTGACCGTCTACGGCGAGGAAGTCAAATTCGGCGGCGGCAAGGTCATCCGCGACGGCATGGGCCAGAGTCAGCGCATGGCCAAGGATTGCGCCGATACGGTGATCACCAATGCGCTGGTGATCGACTGGTGGGGCGTCGTCAAATGCGACATCGCGATCAAAGGCGGCAGGATCGCGAAGCTCGGCAAGGCGGGCAACCCCGACATCCAACCGGGCGTCGATATCGTCATCGGCGCGGGCACCGAGATCATCGCCGGCGAGGGCATGATCGTCACCGCCGGCGGCATCGACAGCCACATTCATTACATCTGCCCGCAGCAGATCGAGGAAGCGCTGATGTCGGGCGTCACGACCATGCTCGGCGGCGGTACCGGGCCGGCGACCGGAACCTGCGCAACGACCTGCACGCCCGGACCCTGGCACATGCTGCGCATGCTGGAGTCGGCGGAGGGCTTTGCGATGAATCTGGGTTTCCAGGGCAAGGGCAACTGCTCGACGCCGGGACCGCTGGCCGAGCAGATCGAGGCAGGCGCCTATGGATTGAAGTTGCACGAGGATTGGGGAACGACGCCCGCGGCGATCGACTGCTGCCTGTCGGTCGCCGATCGCTACGACGTGCAGGTGACGATCCACACCGACACGATCAACGAGTCCGGCTTCGTCGAAACCACGCTGGCCGCGATCGGAGGACGCGCGATCGGCACGTTTCACACCGAGGGAGCGGGCGGCGGACACGCGCCCGACATCATCAAGGCCTGCGGCGAGCCCAACGTGCTGCCGTCGTCGACCAACCCGACGATGCCGTATACGGTCAACACCGTCGACGAGCATCTCGACATGCTGATGGTGTGTCACCACCTCGACCCGGCGATCGCCGAGGACGTCGCTTTCGCCGAGTCGCGCATCCGGCGCGAGACGATCGCCGCCGAGGACATCCTGCACGACCTGGGCGCATTCTCGATGATGTCGTCGGATTCGCAGGCGATGGGCCGCGTCGGCGAGGTGATCATCCGAACCTGGCAGACCGCGCACAAGATGAAGCTGCAGCGCGGCAAGCTCTCCGGCGACCCGGCCGCGCACGATAACTTCCGGGTCAAGCGCTACATCGCCAAATACACGATCACTCCGGCGATCACGCAGGTCATCTCGCACATCGTCGGCTCGGTCGAGCCGGGCAAGCTCGCCGACCTGGTGCTGTGGAAGCCGGCCTTTTTCGGCGTCAAGCCTTCGCTGATCATCAAGGGCGGAATGATTGCCGCTGCCGCAATGGGCGATCCGAACGCGTCGATTCCGACCCCGCAGCCGGTCCATTACCGGCCGATGTTCGGTGTCTACGGCCGCGCGCTCGCGGAGAACTGCATCAGCTTCGTCTCCGCCGCCGCGCTCGATGCCGGCATAGGGGGGGCATTGAAACTGCAGCGCCGCCTTGTGTCGGTCGCCGACACGCGCGGGG
>DASYJB010000194.1:0-8517 GCA_035996965.1 Casimicrobiaceae bacterium
CGCCTTCGATCTGCAAGGCAATTTCCTCGCGCGTGTCGCCTCGAACGGGACGCTGGATTCGCCGTGGGGTCTGGCGCTGGCCCCGACCTCCTTCGCTGAATTCGCCGGCGATCTGCTCGTCGGCAATTTCGGCGATGGTCACATCAACATCTTCGATACGAGTAGCAACACGTTCATCGGTCAATTGCTCGGCGCCGGGGGCGATCCGCTGGAGATCGACGGGCTGTGGGGCTTGATCCCAGGCAACGGCGGCGGAGCCGGCAGCACGCAGTCGATTTACTTCGCGGCCGGCCCGGGCGACGAGGAACACGGGTTATTCGGCGTGATCGGGGTGCCGGAGCCCGCGAGCATGGCATTGGTCGCTCTGGGCATCACGATGCTGGGAGTCGCGCGCCGGCGCACCGCTGCCTGATCGCGGCTGCACCGACTGCCGAACGGTCGGCGCGCCGCGCATCATCTCGGGCTGATTATCGGCCCGCAGCTTGCAGCACCCGGATCGGCTTGCCGTCGAGAAACGCCAGCGCGTTTTCGACGGCATGCTGGTAATACTCGCGGTATACCTCGATCGCGCTGTATCCCAGGTGCGGCGTGAGCACGACGTTGGCGGCGCGCGCAAGCGGATGACCGGCAGGCAGCGGCTCGCGGTAGAAAACGTCGAGCGCCGCGGTCAGCCGCCCTGATTCGACGGCCGCGATCAGCGCGGCCTCGTCGACCAGCTGGGCGCGCGCGGTGTTGACCAGGATCGCGCCCGGTCGCATGCGAGCGAGGTCCGCCGCGCCCAGGATTCCGCGCGTGCGATCCGACAGCTGGAGATGCAGGCTGACCACGTCGGCGGCGGACAGCAATTCCTCCTTGGCCACGCGAACCGCCCCGGCCGCGGCCGCCGTCTCGGCGCTCAGGTTCTGGCTCCACGCCAGGACGTTCATCCCCAGCGCCCTGCAATACGCCGCCGTGCGCGAACCGATCCGGCCCAATCCGATCAAGCCGACCGTCTTGCCCTCGAGTATGGTGCCCGCTTCGGTCCCCGCCTGAAAGCGCCCGTCACGCACGGCCGCATCGCCGGCGGGAATCCGTCGGGCAGCGGCGAGCATCAGGCCGAGCGCGAGCTCCGCCGTCGAAGTTCCCGACGGGCCGCCTCCGGTGTAGCAGACGGTGACGCCCTGTGCGATCATCGCCGCCGTATCGACCAGCGCGGCCCGCGCGCCGGTCAGCCCGAACATCTTCAGCTTCGGCAGTCGTGCGACCAGTGATGCCGGAAACGGCGTTCGCTCCCGGATGGCGAGGACGATGTCGAAATCGCCCAGTCGCCGAGCGGCGTCGTTTTCGTCGGCGAACGGCGCCTCGAAAAATTGCACCTCGGCGCGCGCGATCAGCGCCGACCAGTCGGCGCTGCGCCGCGCGACCTTCTGCCAATCATCGAGTACCGCAATCCTGGTCACCGGTCGATTCCCGTCGCTTCCGTTCGCCTGGACTCGCAATTCACTATCGTAGCAAATCCCGTCTATCATTCGCTCACGGCGACGAGCGAAGCCGCCCCTTCCCGCGAGCACACGACCGATGTTCCTGCGCTGGGTCACCGCCGGCTACCTCCTCTACCTCATCGTGCCGATCGCGCTGCTGCTGGTCGGATCGTTCGGCGAGCTTTGGCTCAACACGCTGCTGCCTACGGGCTTTACGACGCAGTGGTATCGCAATGTCGCTTCCGACCCGAGCTTCCGCCGCGCGTTCGCCGCGAGCCTGGCCGTCGTGGCCATCGCGTGCACCGCGTGCGCGTTGATCGGATTGCCGCTTGCGTACGCCGTCTTCCACACCGAGAGCCGACGCATACGTGCGCTCACCCGCGTGCTCTACCAGCTTCCGGTGGCGCTCCCGCCGCTGGTGCTCGCCTTCGGCTTCATCCTGGTGTTTTCGTCGGACACGCTGCCCTGGCTGGGAAGCATCTGGCTGCTCGCAGCGGGCCACGTCGTGCTCACTTTGCCGTACTTCCTGCAAGCGGTCGTGTCCGACATGCAGCGGCTGGGCTTGCGCACGCTGGAGGACGCGGCGGAGTCGCTGGGCGGCAGTGCATGGCAGCGTTTCGCGCACGTTGTCCTGCCGGCTCTGCGCCATTCGATTCTCGCCGGCCTGATCATCGTCGCGGCGCTGTCGATCGGCGAGTTCCAATTCTCGAATCTGGTTGCCGGGTTCCTCAATCGAACGTATCCGATCGTACTTTTGCAGGCGTTCTATGGTGCGACCGGATTTGCCTGCGCGGCGACGGTGATCCTGCTCGCGCTCGCGCTCGCCGCGGCGATCGGCGGCGGCCTCACCGCCGGCGGCGCGACGCGGTTGAAAACGGCTGCCGCATGAGCCCGGCCGCCGTATCGCTCGAGGGGATCACCTACCGCTATCCGGGCACGCAGGCCGGAGTGTTCGACCTGACGATCACCATCGCTCCGGGCGAATTGGTCGTCTGCCTTGGCCCGAGCGGCTGTGGCAAAACGACGTTGCTGCGGCTCGTCGCCGGCTTCCTCAAGCCCGACAGCGGTGTCATCCGTTTGAACGGCAACGATGTCAGCGGCCTGCCGGCGCGGGCGCGCGAATGCGGGGTCGTGTTCCAGGCGTACGCGTTGTTTCCGCACATGCGCGTCTGGGAGAACGTCGCCTATCCGCTGCGCGTGCGTGACATCGCGCTGAACGAACGTCGCCGGCGCGCCGAAGAAATGCTGGACCTGGTCGGGCTGCAGGGGCTCGCCAAGCGCCTGCCGGGACAGCTTTCCGGCGGCCAGCAGCAGCGTGTCGCGCTGGCGCGCGCGCTGGTATTCAAGCCACGCGCGCTGCTGCTCGATGAGCCGCTGTCGGCGCTCGATGCCGCCACGCGCAATACGATGCGCGACGAAGTGCGTCGGATCCAGCGGGCGCAGAACATCGCCACGCTACTGATCACGCACGACCAGGATGAGGCGCTGTCGCTGGCCGATCGCATGGTCCTGCTGCGCGAGGGCCGCCTCGTCCAAGCGGGGACACCGCACGAAATCTACGATCAGCCGGCCGACGCCTTCGTCGCCGGTTTCGTCGGCCGGGCCAACCTGCTCGACGCCAGGGTGATTGATGCCGAAACCGTCGATACGGCGATCGGCCGTCTCGCGACACCAAGGCATGGATACGCGGCAGGCGACGCCTTGCGTCTGCTGGTGCGTCCGGAGCGCGTGGAAATCGGCGGCGCGGCAAGCGGGGAGAATGTCTTTGTCGCGCACGTGCTGCGCGACCGCTTTTTCGGCGCTACCCGCCAGCTCGAGGTCGCCGCCGGCGACGGCCGACTCGAAATCGAAACCTCGATGCGCGATCATGTCGCGATGGTGCGCGTGCCGCGCGAGGCCATCCAGTTCCTGAATGCCCACTGAAGGAGGAGAGAACAATGCAAACGACATTGCGCAATTTGGGCCGCTTCGGCCTCGGCGGCGCCTTGCTGTGGATTGCCGCCGCGGCAACCGCGCAGACGGTGCTCGACTCGTCCGAGCTCTACCCGGGAGAAAAAACGCTCTACGAAGCGGCGCGAAAGGAAGGCATGGTCGTCAGCTTCGACACCGGTCCGACCTGGGCCAATTGGGCGGCCGAATTTTCGGCTTTCAAGAAGCGCTACCCGGAAGTCGAGATCGTCTACAACGACATCGGGTCGGCGGCGACGGTCGTCGCGCTTGACAAGGCGCGCAACCGCCCGCAGGCCGACACCGCGTATTATTTCGCCGGCTCGGCCTTCGACGCGGTCAGCAAGAACGTCGTGTCGCCGTTCAAGCCGGTGAATTTCGACAAGCTGACGCCGGTATTCCGCGATCCGGACGGCAAATGGTTCACGATCCACACGTTGACCATCGCGTTTGTCGTGAATACCAAGCTGGTCAAGAACGTGCCGCAGTCGTGGGCGGATTTGCTCAAGCCGGAATACAAGAACAGCATCGTCTACCTCGATCCGCGCTCGACCGGCGTAGGGCAGGTGGGTGTGTTTGCGGCCAACTTCGGCAACGGCGGCGACATGAACAACCTGCAGCCGGGCTTCGACTACTTTCGCAAGCTGCAGCAGTCGGGCAATGTGCTGCGCGTGCTCGGCACGACGCCGTACGCGCAATTCGTCAAGGGCGAGATCCCGATCTGGATCGCGTATGAGAATGACGGATTGAAGGCAAAGTACACCGACGGCCTGGGCGACGCGGTGGCGGTCGTGATCCCCAAGGAAGCTTCCGCAGCGGCGCCGTACGCGATCAGCCTGGTCGCCAACGGTCCCAATCCGGATGCGGGCAAGCTCTGGCTCAATTTCATCATGACCGACACCGGACAGGGAATTTTCGCGCAGGGCTTCGTGCGGCCGTCGGTACCCGGCGTGAAGCTCCCCGACAGTGTCGCCGATAAGCTGCCGGCCGCGCCGCAGGTCCGTCCACTCGACGTCAAATCGGCGGCCGCGAAAAAGTCCGACATCGACCGGGAGTGGGCGGCGGCAACCGGTAGCAAGTGATGGCGCTCCGCGCTCGGGCCAACGCTGCACTGGTGCTGCCGGGTGCGGTGCTATTCGCGCTTTGCTTCGCGCTGCCGGGATTGGCGATCTTCGCCAACGCGCTCGCGGACGGCGGCACCGCCTTCGGCCGGGTTCTCGGTACAGCCGGGTTCGCACGCGCCTTGGCCGGCAGCGCGGCGCTTACGCTGGTCGCGGCGGCGCTGTCGACCGGCGTGGGCGTCGCCGTCGCATTGCACTTGTCGCGCCTCTCGGAGAGACGGCGGACCTTGCTCTCGTTTGTCATCGCGCTGCCGCTGACGTTCTCCGGCCTGATCGTTGCCTACGGCTTTATCCTTGGGTACGGTCGCGCCGGACTCGTCACGCAACTTCTCGCGGGTACGGGCCTGGACGCCGCGACCATCGGCGCCGCGCTGTTCACGCCGATCGGCCTCGCGTTCGCCTCGTCGTATTACCTGATCCCGCGCGTAGTGATCGGCATGCTTCCGGTGCTCGTCAATTTCGATCGCGCTCAGCTTGCGGCGGCCGAATCGCTGGGAGCGACGTCGTTGCAGTCATTCCGCCAGGTGTTGCTGCCGCAGGTCGCCGCACCGATGATCGCTTCGTTCTTTCTTGCGGCAGCGGTCGTGTTCGGCGCCTATGGAACCGCGCTGGCATTGGTCGGGACGCAGCTGCCCATCCTCCCGCTGCGCCTGTACAGCCTGATCTCCGAAACCGGATCGGATTTTCCTGCGGCGGCCGCGCTCGCGCTGTTGATCACGGCCACCTGCTCCGCCATGCTCGCCACTGGCGAATGGATCGGCTCAACGCATGAGCGCCACCTTTAGGCTTGCGCGCGGGCGCAGCCTGCTGCTCGACGCGGCAGGACGTTGCTTCGATCCGGTTGCGCGCGGCTGGAAAGCGGCGAAGTCGTCGGATCTCGAGGCGGCCGAAGCCGTCGATGCGATCGCCGCGGTCGCGTGGCTGCAGCGCGAAAGCGGCAATCCGGTTCGAGTGCCGGTGGGCGTGATCGGGCCGCGTGAGGCGACGACGCGGCAGCTGGCCGCTGCGCTGGAGGTCGGCGAGCTGCTCGGCGACTGTCGCCTCACGGTGATCTGCGGCGGCCGCGGCGGCGTAATGCAAGCGGTGTGCGAAGGCGTGGCGCGGGTCGGCGGGCTTTCGGTCGGACTGCTGCCGGAGACCGACCCCGCCGGCGCGAACCGGTTCGTGAGTGTGCCGATCGCCACCGGCATCGGCGAGGCGCGCAACGCGCTGATCGCGCGCGCGGCATTTTGCCTGATCGCCGTCGGCGACAGCTTCGGGACGCTGTCCGAAGTGGCCTTGGGGCGCCAATTCGGCAAGCTCGTCATCGGCCTCGAGGGCGCGGCCGATCTCGACGGCGTGCGGCGCGCCGCGGGCGCGAGGGAGGCGGTGCAAATGGCCGCCGAGGCGATCCTTGGGGTGAGCTGATCCTGGGATGAGGCCGCGACGCTTATTTTTAGCCGCTGCGCTGAAAAACCGTGAGCGACTCTAGCATTCCTGGCCACATCGCGTAACCCCTGCACTCGCCGCGCCGGCGGACGGGACCGGTAGCGACGCGCAGTCGGCGCGGGTATAGTTTGCAGCGCATGCGCCAAGGCGCGCTTGGCACACGGGGCGAGCGGTGAGCATCGATTGGACGACATTTACACCATGGTCGGCGCTGGCAGGCGGCGCGATCATCGGTATTGCCGCCGTGCTGTTCGCGCTATTCAACGGTCGCGTCGCAGGCATCAGCGGCATCGTCGGAGGCCTGCTGCGACCGCCCTTTCCGGATGCAGCGTGGCGCGTCGCGTTCCTCGTCGGGCTGATTGTCGCGCCTATCCTCTACCGCTCGTTCGCGGGCCCGCCCAGTCTGACCATCGATGCGGATTATCCGACGCTCGTCGTCGCCGGCATCCTGGTCGGCCTCGGGACACGCTACGGATCCGGCTGCACCAGCGGTCATGGCGTGTGCGGGGTGTCGCGGCTTTCGCCGCGCTCGCTGGTTGCGACGCTGGCGTTCATGGCCGCGGGCTTCGCGACCGTGTTCGCGACGCGCCACCTGCTGATCTAGCGGCCACTGATGTACGCGTTCTTCGCTTTTGTCGCAGGCCTCGTTTTCGGGATGGGCCTGCTGGTGTCGGGAATGGTCAATCCCGCGAAGGTGCTCGGATTTCTCGATCTGGCCGGGCGATGGGATCCGTCGCTGGCGCTGGTCATGGTCGGTGCCATCGCGATCGGAGCCGTCGGATTCGCCATCGCAGGCGGACGCAAGACGACCGTTCTCGGGACGCCGATGCTGCTGCCGACGGCGCGCACGATCGATCGGCGTCTTGTCTTCGGCGGCGCGCTGTTCGGCGTCGGTTGGGGACTCGCGGGATTCTGTCCCGGCCCCGCGGTCGTCGCCCTCGGCGCCGGTCATCTGAAGGCGATCGTGTTCGTCGCGGCCATGATGGGTGGAATGCTGGTCTTCGAATGGATCGAGGGCGTGCGGGCGCCCTCGACTGCCGGCCTGGAGCCTGCCGCGGGTGGCACGAGCGAATAGATGCTGATCTTCCGCCAGCTTTTCGACCCGCAGTCGTCGACCTACTCGTACCTGCTGGCCGATCGCCACAGCCGCGAGGCGGTCCTGATCGACCCGGTCTTCGAGCAGGCGCAGCGTGACGCCGCGTTGATCCAGGAGCTCGACGTGAAACTCGTTGCGACGCTCGACACGCACGTGCACGCCGATCATGTCACTGGCGCGTGGCTATTCAAGCAGCGCTGCGGCAGCGCGATCGCCCTTGGTACGGCGAGCGGCGCTGCCGGAGCCGACCGCTATCTCGCTCACGGCGACCGCGTCCAGTTCGGCGGCCGCTACCTGGAGGTTCGCGCCACGCCGGGTCACACGGAAGGATGCGTCACCTACGTGATGGACGATGAAAGCATCGCCTTCACCGGCGACTGCCTGCTGATTCGCGGCAGCGGACGCACCGACTTCCAGCACGGCGACGCGCGGGCGATGTACCGATCGGTGCGCAGTCAGATCCTGACGCTGCCGACATCGTGCCTGCTTTATCCTGCCCACGATTACCGCGGCTTGACGGTGACGAGCGTCGAGGAGGAACGCCGCTACAACCCGCGGCTGGGCGGCGAGATCGGCGAAGGCGACTTCGTCGGCTACATGAACAATCTGGGGCTGCCGCATCCGAAATTGATGGACATCGCCGTCCCCGCGAACCTGCGGTGCGGACAGCCCGAGGGCACGGCGCCATTGCCCGCGGCTCCGTCATGGGCGCCGCTGACCTACACGTTCGCGGGCATTTTCGAAATTCAGCCGCAGGCGCTCGAGGAAGGTCCGACGTCGATCCAGATTGTCGACGTGCGCGAGCGCGACGAATTCGACGGACCGCTCGGCCGGATTCGCGGAGCGAAATGGATTCCTCTCGGCGAATTGCCGGCGCGCGCCGCCGAGCTGGCGCGCGATCGTCCGGTGGTCGCCGTCTGCCGCTCGGGTGCGCGCTCGGCGCAGGCGTCGGTGCTGCTCTCGAAGGGGGGCTTCACCGATGTCGCCAACCTCGCCGGCGGCATGCTGCGCTGGCGCGCCGAAGGGCACCCGGTCGAAGGCCAGCGCGATTAGCCATGCGCGACGCGTGCTGTCGTATCGCCACCCGAATATTCCGTCTGATCGCTGCCGCCGGCGCCAACGGCGGCCATTGCATACCGCGAGCTAATTTCCCAATGGCACCCGTTCCTCCATTAGCGCCTACGCCTCGGCGCGCAGCAAACTAGAGCCGCGTCATTCGCATCGCCCGGCGTACGCGCCATCCCAGCACCAGAAGCACGCCAATTGTCGTGCCGAAGAGGACGACGCCTTCTACCCCGCCGAAGAGATGACGAAGCTTCTCCGCGTACTCACCGGCGCCGTAGCCAAGACCGAATCCGAGTCCAACAGCATAAGGCACGTAGACGAGAGCGCCGAGCAGGTTTGCCGCGACGAAAACAGAGGGGCGTACGCCGGCCGCACCCGCCAGAGGTCCGGCCATGAAGCG
>DASYJB010000195.1:0-7318 GCA_035996965.1 Casimicrobiaceae bacterium
ATCGGCACCTTGTACCTGTGGTTCTCGTTCATCATGTTCATGGCGGGCGGCATCATGGCGCTGACGATCCGCGCCGAGCTGTTCCAGCCGGGATTGCAGCTGGTTGAGCCCGAGTTCTTCAACCAGCTCAACACCGTGCACGGCCTGATCATGATCTTCGGCGCGATCATGCCGGCGGCGGTCGGTTTCGCCAACTGGCAGGTGCCGATGATGATAGGCGCGCCCGACATGGCGTTCGGGCGCCTGAACAACTGGAGCTTCTGGCTGCTGCCTTTCGCCGGCGTGCTGCTGCTGGGCTCTTTCCTGTCTCCTGGCGGGGCGCCGAGCGCAGGTTGGACGCTGTACCCGCCGCTGTCGGTGCAGACCGGCATGGGCATGGACATGACGATCTTCGCCATCCACATCATGGGCGCGTCGTCGATCATGGGATCGATCAACATCATTACCACGATCCTCAACATGCGCGCGCCCGGCATGACGCTGATGAAGATGCCGCTTTTCGTCTGGACCTGGCTGATCACCGCGTACCTGCTGATCGCCGTGATGCCGGTCCTGGCCGGCGCGGTGACGATGCTGCTCACCGACCGCCATTTCGGCACCAGCTTTTTCAACGCTGCCGGCGGCGGCGACCCGGTGCTGTTCCAGCACGTGTTCTGGTTCTTCGGGCACCCCGAGGTCTACATCATGATCCTGCCGGCGTTCGGCATCGCGTCGACCGTCATCCCCGCTTTTTCGCGGAAGCCGCTGTTCGGCTACGCATCGATGGTCTACGCCACCGCGTCGATCGCGATCCTTTCATTCATGGTTTGGGCGCACCACATGTTCACCGTCGGCATGCCGGCGGCGGGCCAGCTGTTCTTCATGTACGCGACGATGCTCATCGCCGTCCCGACCGGGGTCAAGGTATTCAACTGGCTGGCGACGATGTGGAAGGGCTCGATGACGTTCGAGACGCCGATGCTGTTCGCGATCGGCTTCATCTTCCTGTTCACGTTGGGCGGCTTCACCGGTCTGGTGCTGGCGATCGTTCCGGTCGACATCAGCCTGCACGACACCTACTACGTCGTCGCCCACTTCCATTACGTGCTGGTCGCCGGGTCGCTGTTCGCGTTCTTCGCCGGCATCTACTACTGGCTGCCGAAATGGACCGGCCGCATGTACGACGAGACACTGGGCAAATGGCATTTCTGGACGTCGTTCATCTTCTTCAACATCACGTTCTTTCCGATGCATTTCCTGGGCCTGGCCGGCATGCCGCGCCGCGTCCCGGATTACGCGACCCAGTTCACCGACTGGAACGCGGTCGCGTCGATCGGGGCGTTCGGCTTCGGTCTCTCGCAGCTGTTGCTGCTGATCGCGGTTCTGAGGACGATCCGCAGCGGCGCGCCGGCGCCGGCGCGGCCGTGGGACGGCGCCGACACGCTCGAGTGGACGCTGCCTTCACCGGCGCCGTACCACACGTTCGAAACTCCGCCGGTCGTGAAGTAACGAGCCAGGCGGCCGAGCCGATGCAAACGGACACGAAAACAGCGCCGGGACGTGCGGCGAACCTGCGCACGGCAACGATCCTGCTGTCGATTGCCGCGGTGTTCTTTTGCGGCATCATCCTCGCCCAATACTCCGACGCGCCGGAAGTCGCGATCGGCATTCTCGGTCTGGCCATAATCGGTTTTCTCGGCGTCTCGATCGGCCGCAACGTCGGCAGGCGGGAGCGGCAGTGAGCGTTTTTCGTCGCGCAGAAGCGTCGGATGAATCCGGCAGGGCCAACCGCAGGATGGTCGCGAGACTCTCGATCGTCGTCGTGCTGATGTTCGGGTTCGGCTTCGCGCTGGTTCCGTTCTACGACCAGATCTGCAAGGCGACCGGACTGCGCGACATCGGCATCGCCGACCGCGTGACGAATACGCAGGTCGACACCTCACGCACCGTGCGGATGGAATTCGACGCCAACGTGCGCAAGCTGCCATGGACGTTCCGTCCGCTGACTGCGGCTGTCGATGTGCATCCGGGCGCGGTGACCCAGGTGATCTACGAGGTCGAGAACACCACCGACCGGCCGCTGACCGGGCAGGCGGTGCCGAGCTACGGTCCGCAGCTCGCCGGCGCCTATTTCAAGAAGCTCGAATGCTTCTGTTTTGCGAAGCAGTCGTTCGCGCCGCGCGAAAAACGGCAGATGCCGGTCGTCTTTGTCGTCGATCCCGCGCTGCCGCGCGACGTCGGCACGATCACGCTGTCGTATACGTTCTTCGAGGTCGAAGGCAACAACTCCTAGCAGCCGCCGGCCGCGGCGAAGGATCACAAGGCAAAAGTGAAGGACAAACGATGAGCACAAACCCAACCGGCGCCGGGCCCTATTATTTCGTGCCGCAACCGTCGTACTGGCCGATCACCGGCTCGTGCGCGCTGTTGCTGATGGGATTCGGCGCAGCGTCGTGGTTCAACTCGTACGCCTTCGGCCCTTGGCTGGTGCTTGCGGGGTTCTTGGTCCTGCTGACGATGATGTTCGGCTGGTTCGGCCGCGTGATCGACGAGTCCGAGCATCGCTTGTACAACTCGAAGGTCGACCTGTCGTTTCGGTGGGGCATGAGCTGGTTCATCTTTTCCGAGGTGATGTTCTTCGCCGCCTTCTTCGGTGCGCTTTTCTATGTGCGCAACATGTCGGTGCCCGAGCTGGGCGGGCTGGACCAGAAGCTGCTGTGGCCGGATTTCAACCCGTCGTGGCCGACCAACGGTCCCTATCTGAAGGACGCGTTCACGCCGATGGAGGCGATCGGCATCCCGCTGCTGAACACGATCATCCTGGTCACCTCGGGCGGAACGCTGACGATCGCGCATCATGCGCTGAAGGCCGGGCATCGCGGGGCGCTCAAGGCATGGCTGTTCGTCACCATCGTGCTCGGCTTCACCTTCCTCGGTTTCCAGGCATACGAGTACACGCACGCCTACAGCGCGCTCAACCTGAAGCTGTCGACGGGGGTCTACGGATCGACGTTTTTCATGCTGACCGGATTTCACGGCTTCCACGTGACCATCGGCGCGCTGATGCTGTCGGTGATGCTCGCCCGCGCGTTTCGCGGGCATTTCGACGCATCGCATCATTTCGCCTTCGAGGCGGCGGCGTGGTACTGGCACTTCGTCGACGTCGTCTGGTTGCTGCTGTTCATCCTCGTCTACTGGATGTGACGCATTCGCGGCGGGCCGCGGCGTCGGGCCGCGGCTCACCGCAGGCCGGATTCGCCGATCCAGCCCAGCTTGTAGCTGACCACCAGAAAGATCAGAAGGCACGCCGACAGCGCGACGCGGATCGCCAGCGCCTTGACCATGCGGGTGCCCTGGCCGCGATCGTGATAAAGATAATAGAGCGCGCTACCCAGGCTGCCGACGATCAGCAGCAGGGCGACGATGACGATGATCCGGATCAATGCACTCTCGCGGTTGTGAATGAGGCGTGGAGAGCCAGTCTAGTGCAATGGCCGGCGCGATGCCAATGAAGCTGCGCGCGATCCTCTCCCGCCGCCGCTTTCGTCCATCGCTCTTGCCGACACTGGGATTGCTGCTGCTGGTCGCCGTGACCGTTGCATTGGGCAACTGGCAGCGCCAGCGCGCGCATGACAAGCAGTTGCTGCGCGACCAGTACGAGGCCGCGTCGCGTGCGCCGCCGCTCGCGCTCGATGCAGACAAGGCCGTCGCAGCCGATCCGGGCAAGTTTCGATTCCGCTCGGTCCGCGCGCTGGGGATGTACGACGCGGCGCATCAAGTGCTGATCGACAACCGGGTCCACGCCGGGCGCGCCGGTTTCGACGTGGTCGCACCGCTGAAGCTCGATGGCGCCGGCTACGTGCTGATCGACCGCGGCTGGGTAGCGCAAGGCGCAAGCCGCGCTGCTCTGCCGCAGGTGCCGCCGCCCGCAGGACCCATCGTCGTCGAGGGGCGGATCAATCTGCCGCCGGCGCGGTATCTCGAGCTCGGCGCCGAGTCGAATGCCGGGCCGATACGCGAGAACCTCGACATCGCCCGAATCGCCGCGAGCAGCGGACTGCCGTTGTTGCCGTTCATCGTCGAGCAGACGCAAGACACCGGCGACGGGCTGGTGCGCGACTGGCCGGCGCCCGACTTCGGCATCGAGCAGCACAAAAGCTACATGGTGCAATGGTATTCGCTGGCGGCGCTGGGCGTCGTGCTCTGGCTTGCGCTCAACTGGCGGACGGAGAAGGGTGATGGCGCGGCATCCCATTAAGCCGAGCGGACGCCGCACGCTGTTGCTGATCGTTGCGATCGGCCTGGCGCCGATCGTCGCCTCGTACGCCGCGTATTACTGGTTCACCCCGTCCAAACGCGTCAACTACGGCGAGCTTCTGGAGACCGGGCCGGCGCCGATCCTTGCCGGTAGAGATGCCGACGGAAAAGCCTTTTCGCTGTCCGATCTGCGCGGCAAGTGGGTGCTGCTGATCGCCACCCAGGCGAGCTGCGCCGACGCTTGCTCGCGCGCTCTCTACGCTACACGCCAGGCGCGCACGATTCAGGGGCGGGAACAGGACCGCGTGGTCCGAGTGCTGCTGCAGCCACTGACGGCGCCGGCGCTGGCGCCGGAGCTCGCGGCCGCACATCCCGGGCTCGTCGTCGCCTGGGTCGATCCGCGTGCGCTCGAGGCGTTGCCGCTCGGCACGAGCGCCCTTGACGGCGTCCTGCTGCTCGACCCGCGCGGCAACCTGGTGTTGCGCTATGGTGCCGATCCCGACATCCGGGGACTCGCCAAGGATCTGCAGCGAGTCCTCAAGGCGTCGCAAATCGGCTGAGCGACGATGGTAAAATTCCTACCCTGTCCTGCTCGTTCCCTCCCAGTCCGATGACCGCCGTCGCCCTTCGCCAAGACCGCCTGCGCCATTTCTTGTCGCTGACCAAGCCGCGCGTCGTCTCGCTGATCGTGTTCACGGCGGTGATCGGGATGTTTCTGGCTTCGCCGGCGCTGCCGCCGCTCAACGCGCTGGTCTTCGGCACGCTGGGCATCGCGCTGGTCGCCGGCGCGGCAGCGGCGATCAATTGCCTGGTCGAGCAGAAGATCGACGCGGTGATGGCGCGCACCCGCGCGCGTCCTCTGCCGCGCGGCGACTTGACCTCTACCCAGACGCTGGTGTTCGCCGGCATCGTCGGCGCCGCGGGTCTCGCGATACTGCACGTGATGGTCAATCCGCTGACGATGTGGCTGACCCTGGCGACGTTCGCCGGCTACGCGATCGTTTACACGGTGCTGCTGAAGCCTGCCACACCGCAGAACATCGTCATCGGCGGCGCCTCGGGTGCAATGCCGCCGGTGCTCGGCTGGGCTGCGGTGGCCAACGACGTCGCGCCCGAGGCGCTGATCCTGTTCCTGATCATCTTCGTGTGGACGCCGCCGCATTTCTGGTCGCTGGCGCTGTACCGCGCCAAGGAGTACGCGAAGGCGGGGGTGCCGATGTTGCCGGTCACGCACGGGTCGGCGTACACGAGGCTCCACATCCTGCTGTACACCGCGGCGCTGATCGCGGTGACCTTGCTGCCGTTCGCGATCAGGATGAGCGGATATCTCTATCTTGCGGCTGCCGTCGCGCTGGGCGCGGTGTTCGCTGCTTACGCGATAGCGTTGCTGCGCCGCTACAGCGATGGCCTCGCCCGCAGGACCTTTCGCTATTCGATCTTCTATCTGGCCGCGCTTTTCTCGGCGCTGCTGCTCGACCATTACTGGCCCTGATCATCCGATGCGCCTGCTGGCCATCCTGTCGCTCGCGCTGACCGTCGCCGCCTGCGGGCCCGCAACGCCCAAATTCCAGGGCTCCGACGTGACCGGCGCCGCCTTCGGCCGCGACTTCCATCTGGTCGACCACCACGGCAAACCGCGCACGCTCGCCGACTTTCGCGGCAAGGCAGTCGTCATCTTTTTCGGCTATACGCAGTGTCCGGACTTCTGCCCTACGACGCTCGCGGAGCTCGCCGCCGCGATGCAAAAGCTCGGACCCGATGCGAGCCGCGTTCAGGTTTTGTTCGTCACCGTCGACCCGGGGCGCGACACGCCTGACGTGCTCGCCCATTACGTCCCCGCGTTCGACCCGTCGTTTCTCGGCCTGTACGGCGACGACAATGCGACGTCGGTGGTGGCCAAAGAGTTCAAGATCATCTATCAGAAGCAGCCGGGCAAGGCGCCGGGAAGCTATACGCTCGATCATTCGGCGGGAACGTATATTTTCGATCCGCAGGGCAGGCTTCGCGTCTACGAAAACTACGGACCCGGCCCCGAGGTCTACGCGCACGACCTGCGCGAAGTGCTCAAACCCGCGGCCTGAACGCCCGCGGTGCCGCGCGCCCGCGCGCGGCGACGATCATGCAGACCACCGTCCAGGACGCCTTTGCGCTCGCAGCCCGGCACGAAGCCGGCGGCCGGCCCGCCGATGCGCGCGCGATCTATGAGCAGATTCTCGCGGCGATGCCCGAGCATCCGGGGGCGCTGCTGCGGATTGCCGAGCAGGAAATCGGCAGCGGTGCCATCGACGCGGCGCAAGCCTTGCTCGCGCGCGCCTTGCAGGCGGCGGCGGCGCAATCGCTGCCGGCGCACGAGATCTGGCTGGCGGCGGGACGTGCGCACCTTGCGCGCGGTGAGGGCGACGCTGCGATAGCCGCTGTCGTGCAGGCGATGGCGTCGCCCCCATCGAGGGCGGCGATCGCCGCGAAGCTCGGTGAGCTGGCTCGCGACGCGGGCGGATTCGATGTCGCCGAACAATGCTTTCGCGTGGCGTCGGGGCACGAGGCCGCTCGCTTGCACGCGTTGGGCAAGGCGCAAAAGGCGGCGGGAGTGCTCGCCGCGGCGCGCGCAACCCTGGAGCAATGCGCGAAGCTGGCTCCCGGCGACCCGGAGATACTTATCACGCTAGGCGCGACCTGCCTGGACCTCAATGACGCGCCGGAAGCGCGGCGGTATTTCGAGCGCGCGATCGATCTGGGCGCCCGCCAGGGCGAACTGTGGGACAACCTGGGTCTGGCCTGTCGCGCGATCGGCGATGAGGAAAGTGCGGTGGCGGCATTCGAACGCGCTCTGCAGGTCGCACCGACGCTGACGCCCGCGATGGCGAACCTGGTGTATGCGCAGCAGTATTTGTGCGCCTGGGATGCGCTCGAGCAGAGCGAGCGCCGTCTCACCGCGACACTTGCCGATCCGGCGGCCGATCCGCGCTGGCCGCCGTTCGTCGCTCTGGCGATGCCGCTCGCGTCTCAACAGCAGCTAGCGGTCGCGCGCCGCTGGTCGCGCGCGATGCTGCCGCCGCCGGCGCCGCGGCGGCGCCCGCAGCCG
>DASYJB010000196.1:0-16408 GCA_035996965.1 Casimicrobiaceae bacterium
CTGGGCACGCCGGCGGCGCCCGCCCCGCCACTCCCGCCACCCAATTACGCCGCGCATGTTGCGCACTGGACCGGGCCGCCCGATCACGATGCCGGACCTTGAGTGCGCCGACGATCCTAAGTTATCGATTGCCGCACGCACCCTCGCGAACCGGAAAACGCCGCGACGAGAAACGTCCATGAAGATTCGCATCATCGGGACCTGGTTGGCGGTGCTGTGCCTGATCGCCGGATCGGCCGACGCGCAGGCGCCCGCCCGCCCGCTGGCGCCGGTCCGCATCATCAGCTTCGACGGCGGCTGGAATCTCCCGGTCTGGGCGGCGCAGCGCCAGGGATTTTTCGAGGCGAACGGTGTCTCCGTGCAGTTGAGCTATACGCCGAGCTCCGGTTTCCTGATCGCTTCGCTGTTCGACGGCAAGCAGGACATCGCGCTGGCGCTGATGGACAACCTGATCGCTTATCAGGAAGGCCAGGGCGAGGTCAAAATCGCCGAGCCTCCCGACCTCGTCGCGATCCTCGGCGGTGACGGCGGATTCCTGTCGGTGGTGGCCGCTCCGGGCGTCAAATCGTTCGCCGATCTGAAGGGCAAGACGCTGTCGGTCGACGCGCTTTCCACCGGCGCCGCGTTCGTGCTACGCGAGCTGGTCGCGAAAAACGGTCTTGCCGACAACGATGTCAGCTACGTGCGCGCCGGCGCCACGTCGAATCGCTACGCGGAGCTCCTCGGCGGCAAGCACGACGCCACTTTGCTGCGCACGCCGTTCGAGTTGCTGGCGCAGAACCGCGGTTACCGCGTTCTCGCCAGCGCGGACATGCTGGGTCCTTACCAGGGCACCGCGGGTTTCGTACGCCGCTCGTGGGCCGAGGCGCACGAGGCGGCGGTGATCGGCTTTCTGAAGGGATACCGCGCCGGCGTCGATTGGATCTACCAGCCTGCCAACCAGGAAATCGTCGAGGCACTGCTGATCGCCAATATCCGCGACATGACGCCGGCGCTCGCACGCCAGTCGTACGATCTCTTACTGGCGCAGCCCAGCGGAATCTATCCGGACGCGCGGCCCAACGTGGCCGGCATCGGCACGGTGCTCGCGCTGCGCAGCAAGTATGCGACGCCGGCAAAAGCGCTGAGCGACCCTGCGCGCTACGTCGACCTCAGGTTCTACGACAAGGCTTTCCCCCGCTGACAACGACCGGAAGACGCCACCGCATGGCTCAGAAAAAACGCAGCGACCCCAAAGTCATCCGGCCCGATGACATCGATCCCTCGTACCGCTGGGATCGTCCGTTGCAGGCGCCCGGACACACGCAGGTCGACTTCGAGGAAAGGGTCAATTTCCGCCGGCTGCACGATTATCGGCTGGCGCGCACGCGCGCGGCACTGGCCGGATCGGGGCTCGGCGCCCTGCTGTGCTTCGATCAGCACAATATCCGCTACATCACCAGCACCGTTATCGGCGAGTGGGCGCGCGACAAGCTGACGCGATACGCGCTGCTCACCGGCAACGGCGATCCGTACATCTGGGATTTCGGCTCGGCGGCCAAGCATCATCGGATGCACGCGCCGTGGCTGCGTCACGACCACTGCCGCGCGGGCCTGCTCGGGTTGCGCGGCGCGACCGGTTCGGACATCACACTCTTTCGCGACGCCGCGCGCGAGATCAAGTCGCTGCTCGACGCCGAAGGTGTCGGCAACATGCCGCTGGGCCTCGACGTCGTCGAGCCACCGATGCTGTTCGAGCTGCAGAAGCTGGGCATCGAAGTGCGCGACGGGCAGCAGACCCTCCTCGAGGCGCGCGAGGTCAAGAACATCGACGAGCTGACCCTGCTCAACATGGCCGCCGCGATGGTCGACGGCGTCTACCAGGACATCGCCGAGGCGTTGAAACCCGGCATCAGGGAAAGCGACATCGTCGCGCTTGCCACAGGGCGGCTCTATGCGATGGGCAGCGACTGCGTCGAATCGATCAACTCGATTTCGGGCGAGCGCTGCAACCCGCATCCGCACAACTTCACCGACCGGCTGATCCGTCCCGGGGACCAGGCGTTCTTCGACGTCATTCAATCGTTCATGGGCTATCGCACCTGCTATTACCGCACGTTCAACGTCGGCCGGGCGACGTCGGCGCAGCGCACCGCGTACCGCAAGGCGCGCGAGTGGATGGACAAGGCGATCGCGGCATTGAAGCCGGGTGTGACTACCGACAAGATCGCGCGCGCGCTGCCCAAGGCCGGCGACATCGGCTTTTCCAGCGAGATGGAAGCCTTCGGCCTCAACTTCTGTCATGGCCTCGGTCTGGGCTTGCACGAGAGGCCGCTGATCTCGCGGCTCAATTCGCTGAAGGAGCCGATCGAGCTCAAGGTCGGCATGGTGTTCGCTGTCGAAACCTATTGTCCGGCCAGCGACGGCATCTCGGCGGCGCGCATCGAGGAAGAAGTGATCCTGACCCCGGACGGGCCGAAGATCATTTCACTCTACCCGGCCGAAGAGTTGCCGATCGCCAATCCGTACTGAGGAGAGCATGATGGTCAAAGATAATCCGGTCGAGCTCGACCACCTGTTCCAACAGGCGCTCAATGCCGGCGACATCGATGCGCTGGTGGCGTTGTACGAGCCGGCGGCGGCACTGATGCCCTCGCCCGGCAACGTCGTCGTCGGCGCCGCGGCGATACGCGAGGCGCTGGCTGGATTCCTCGCCGCCAAGCCGACGATCACCACGTCGGGACGGCTGGTGGCGCAGACCGGCGACATCGCCCTGCTGGCCAACCGGTGGACGCTTTCGATGACCGGGCCGGACGGCAAGCCGACGACGATGAGCGGGAATGCGGTCGAAGTCGCGCGGCGACAACCGGCTGGCTATTGGCTGTTCGCGATGGACATGCCGTTCGGCATGGACGCCGCCGCCTGAATCGACTCGCGATGACGGCGAACACGCGCATCGGCTGGATCGGCATCGGGCGCATGGGCTACGCGATGGCGGCGCGGCTCGCGAAACAGGGCGCCGATCTGACCGTATGGAACCGCACCCGCGCCAAAGCCGAGCCGCTGGCCAGGCACGGCGCGAAAGTCGCCGCGGCGCTTTCCGACCTCGCGGCTTGCGACATCGTATTCGTCATGGTGTCGACCTGGGACGACGTGCGCGAGGTGATCGCCGGTCGCGGCGGCCTCCTCTCCGCGGAAGCGCCGCGCACGCGGCTTGTCGTTGAATGCTCGTCGATCTCGCTCGAAGGCTCGGCCGAGCTCCGTTCGCTGCTCGCCGCCCGCGGCATCGAGCTTCTCGCGGCACCGGTCTCGGGCAACGCCAAAGTGATCGAGGCAGGGCGGCTGTCGTTCGTCTGCTCGGGCCCGCGTGCGGCATTCGAGCTGGCACTGCCTTACCTGCGCATGATCGCGCCCGCGGCGAGCTACGTCGGCGAGGGCGAGCTTGCCCGCATCGTCAAGATCTGCCACAACGTTTTTCTGGGCGTCGTGATCCAGTCGCTTGCCGAGATCACGATACTCGCGCAAAAAGCCGGCGTGCCGCGCCATGCCTTTCTCGACTTCATCAATCAGAGCGTGATGGGCTCGACCTTCACGCGGTACAAGACGCCGGCGCTGGTCAACCTGGATTTCAAGGTCACGTTCACGCCGGCGCTGCTGCGCAAGGACCTCGACCTCGGCTTGCACGCCGGACGCGAGTTCGACGTGCCGATGGCGCTGGCGTCGATCACCCGCGACCAGGTGCAGGCGCTGATCGGCCTGGGACTCGGCGATGAGGACTTCGCCAAGCTGATCGTGCTGCAGGCACGCGCGTCCGGCATCGATCTCGAGCCGGAGAACGTGCCGGTCAGCGACGGGCTTGCCTGAAGTACCAAGCTTCGGCCGCAGCGTTTCGCTAGCCGATGCGCTCGCGCCGGCCGCGGCCGACCAGATCGACCATCACCGCAGCGAGCAGCACGACGCCGACGACCAGCGGCTGCCACTGCGCGCGGATGTCGAGCAGGTTCATCCCGTTGATGACCAGCGCCAGGATGACGGCGCCCAACACCGTGCCCAGCACGCTGCCGACGCCGCCGAACAGCGAGGTGCCGCCGATCAGCACGGCGGCGATCACCGGCAGCAGCAGCGGCTCGCCCATCCCCGAGTCGGCGGCGTTGACCCGTGCCAGGAAGACGACTGCGGCGATCCCCGACATCAGCCCGCTCAGCATATACACCAGCATCTGCCGGCGACGCACCGGAAAGCCCGACAGCCGCGCGGCCTCGGGATTGGCGCCGATCGCATAGATCTCCTGTCCGAAATTGGTCGAGCGCATGAACACCGTAGCGATGACCAGCACCGCGGCCATCAGGTAGACCGGCACCGGAACGCCGAACAGGAAGCCGGTGCCCAGCGCACGAAAACCCGGCGGAAAACCGAAAATCTCCTGCCCGCCCATGTAGTGGAACGCCAGCCCCTGGAGGATCCACAGCATCGCGTAGGTCGCAAGGAACGGCGGCAAGCGCAACAGCGTCACCGCGAGCCCATTCACCGCCCCCGCCGCCGTGCCGCACGCCAGTGCAGTGACCACGCCGAGCCACGGTGGGAGACCCGACTTGATCACGCCGGCGGCGAGACAGGCCGACAAGGTCAGGTTCGCCGCCACCGACAGATCGAAGCCGCCACACAAGATCACCAGCGTGAGCCCGGCGGCAAGCAGGAAGATGAGGCTCGCCTGGCGCAGGACATTGAGCACGTTGGCCGTCGACAGGAACGCATCGCTTGCGAGCGCGAGCGCCAACCCGATCAGCACGATCAGTGCCGCGCGCAACGCGAGCGCGCCGGCGTCGCCGGCCAGACGATGCCGCCACTGTCCGCGCAGGCGCACCGCGTCTGCGGGAGCGCCCGGCGTCATGCCGTTTGCACGCGACGGCTCTTGCGCAGACTGTCGATGACGATCACAAGCAGGATCAACGCGCCGATCGACACGACCTGCAGCGACGACTCGACGCCGAGCAGGTCGAGCGCGTTGCGCAACACGGTGATCGTGGCCACGCCCAGCACGGTGCCGAGCAGGCGGCCGTCGCCGCGCTCGAACGAGGTGCCGCCGAGCACAACCGCGGCGATGGCATCAAACTCCATTCCGATCGCCACGGTCGGGTGCGCCGCGTTCATTCTGCCAGTCAACAACAGCGCCGCCACACCCGACACCAGTCCGCCGAACGCGTAGATCGCGATGTGGTACGCCCAGGCAGGCGCGCCGGCCAGCACCAGCGCATCGCGATTGCCGCCGATGGCAAAAACATAAGTGCCGAAGCGCGAGTAATGAAGCAGCAGGTAAGTGGTGAGCCACGTCGCCAGTGCGACCAGCACCGGGAACGGCACGCCGAAGACGTCGAGCGCATACAGAGTCGCTATGCCCGAGCCCAGTCCCGATACGGCGTTGCCCTCGGTCAATACGAGTGAGGCGCCTTCGGCAATACCGAGCGTCCCCAGCGTGACGACGAACGGAGGCAATGCCAGCAGCGAGATCATCGCGCCGTTGGCGATCCCGAAAGCCAGTCCGACCGCGATCGACGCCGCCAGCGCGCTCGCGATGCCGTGTCCGCTGGCCAGCGCTTCGGCCATCACGACGCTGCATAGGCTTAACACCGCGCCGGCGGAAAGGTCGAGTCCCTCGCTCATGATGATCAAGGTCATCGGCATCGCCAGCATCAGCAGGATCGACGCTTGCAGGCCGAGATTGGCGAGGTTGCGCGCCGAGGCGAAGCCGTTCACGGCAAAGAGCGCGCCCGCCGCCAGCAGCAGGCCGATCGGGAGGATCGCCGGCAACGGGCGCGCATGCCGCTGGACCGACCGCGAGGAAGCGGAAACGGACATTGCGTTACGCCTCGTGCATCGCCAATCGGAGGATGTTCTCCTCCGAGAGTTGCGTCCGCGCAAGCTCACCGCCGATCCTGCCGGCACGCATCACATATGCGCGGTCGCAGACGTGCACGATCTCGGCGAGCTCGGAGCTGATCAGCAGGACGGCGGCGCCGCGTTCGACCAGGTCCTCGATCAGCGCGAAGATCTCGCTCTTGGCGCCGATGTCGATGCCGCGCGTCGGTTCGTCGAACAGGAAAAGCCGGCAACCCGCGGCCAGCCATTTGCCGATGACGACCTTCTGCTGGTTGCCGCCTGAAAGCACGCGCGCCAGCCGCCGCGGCGCCGGCGGGGTCACGCGCAGCCGGTCGATCAGCGCGCGCGCGTGCCGGTACGCCGGCCCCGCGCGATACCAGCCGCGCGGAAAAAGCTTCCACAGGCTTGCGACCAGCAGATTGTCCTGAACCGAGCGCTTGAGCGCGAGGCCCTCGAGCTTGCGGTTCTCCGGGATCAGCGCGACGCCGCGTGCGGCAATCCGCTCGGGTCCGCCCTCGACGATCGCGCCCGAGATATGGACTTCGCCGGCGACGACGGGGTCGGCGCCGAACACCGCGCGCGCGACCTCGGTGCGTCCGGCGCCGACCAGGCCGGACAAGCCGACGATCTCGCCTTCGCGCACGATCAAGTCGACATCGCGCACACCGGTCGCCGTCGTCAATCCGCGCACGTCCAGCACGATCTTGCCCGCGCTTCCGTAGTGCCGGCGCTTGTACACAGCTCCCACCGCGCGTCCAACCATCATGCCGATCAGCTGGTCGGGCGTCGCCTCGTCCGCGGCCAGTGTCGCGACGCGTCTTCCATCGCGGAGCACCGTCACCCGGTCACCCAATTCGAAGACCTCCTGCATCCGGTGCGAGATGTAGACGATCGCGACACCGGAAGCGCGAAGCTGCCGAATCAGGACGAACAGCGCGCGGGACTCACGTTCGGACAGCGCGGCAGTCGGCTCGTCCATCACCAGAATGCGCGCGCGCTGCGACAGCGCCTTGGCGATCTCGACCATCTGCTGCTGCGCGACGCCGAGACCGGCGGCCAGCGCCCGCGTGTCGTAGTCGAGTCCGAGCGAGTCGAGCACGGCGCGCGCCTCGCGGTGCATGCGCGCGTGATCGATCAGGCGCGTCAGTGGCCGCCGCGGCTCGCGTCCGAGAAAGATGTTCTGCGCCAGATCGAGGAACGGAACCAGCGAGAATTCCTGGAAGATCACGGCGATGCCGAGCCGCCGCGCATCGGCCGGCCGCGCGATCTCGACCGGTTTCCCCTCAAACAGGATCGTTCCGGTGTCGGCACGGTACGCGCCGTAGAGCACCTTGATCAGCGACGATTTGCCCGCGCCGTTTTCGCCGAGCAGCATGTGGACTTCGCCCGCATGGATCTCCAGGCTCACATCGTCGAGCGCGCGCACCCCGGGAAAGGTCTTGCTGACGTTGCGCAGCGCCAGCAGCGGAACGGGCGAAGCCGGCTGCCCGGAGCCGTCGCCGTCGTGATGGTCGCGGGTCACGGGCGGCGGGTCACGAGGCGTGCGATCACGCAACTGAGGCGATCAGCCCAGCGGGCGCACGGCGATCATGTCGAGCTCGACCCGCGCACCGGGTGTGGAGAGCGAGTTGATGCAGATCGTCGTGCTCGCCGGCTTCCAGTCGCCGAAATACTCGGCCAGCACCTCGACCATGCCGTCCATGTCGCGCATGTCGGTCAGGTACTTGGTGACTTTCACCACGTGCCGCCAGGTCAGCCCCTGGTCGTCGAGCACTAGCTTGATGCCTTCCATCGCACGGCGGGTCTGCGATTCGATGTCGATCGGATGGCGATGCTCGTCGGCGACGTGCGGATGCCGGTGGTAGAGCGGCGACGAGGTCGAGCCCGAGATGAAAAGTATGTCTGCCGGTCCGGCGACACGAACTGCCGGCGCGTACGGCATGTATCGCTCCTGATCCGGCCGCGGATGCACTGCTGCGATGCGCTGCACGACGCCGCTGGTGTCATTGCCCGCCATCTACCCCTCCTCGCGAAACCGGAAGGCGCGGCTGCCACGCCGCGCGATCGTCCTATTTCGAGTAATCCTCCCATTTCGGGCAAGTGCGTTTTTCCGCCGGAACCTCGAACGGTCCGGTCGTCGTCTTGTCGATCACGATGCCCTTGATGACGATCGTGTCGGGCACCGTTTCCTTACGCAGGCTTCGCACCGCCGCCATCGTGGCGAGACACCCCATCTTGTAGCCGTTGAACTCCGCGGTCGCGAGTAATCTTCCGGCCTTGATGGCCTCGATCGATTCCGGCACGCCGCCGATGCCGACGACCCTGGTCGCCTTCTTGCCCGCGGCCTCCAGCGCCTCGATCGCGCCGAAGGCCATCACATCGGCGGCGGCCATCACGCCGTCGATCGACGGATTCGACTGGACCAGATTTTCCATCACCTGCAACGCCTGCAGTCGCTGATAGTTGGCCGGCTGGGAAGCGAGCAATTTGACGCCCGGGTTTTCTTCGATCGCCTTGTTGAAGCCGCGCACGCGATCGTCGCTGGTGGTCGCTCCCTTGACGCCCTCGATGATCACGACGTTGCCCTTGCCGCCGAGCGCCTTGATCAAATAGCGGCCGGCGTCCAGACCCAGGTTGTAATCGTCTGCGGCGACGTAGCTTAAGAACTTGCCGCCGCGAACGCGATCGTTGTAATTGACCAGCGGAATGCCCGCGGCGTTGACCTTTTCGATCGCCGGCACGACGCCGCGCGGATCGACCGCCATGAACAGGATCGCGTCCGGCTTCTTGACGGTGACGTCCTCGATCTCGGAAAGCTGCTCGGCAAGATTGTTCGGCCGGGTCGGCGCGTAATGCGTGACGGGGCCGGCGCCCAAGTCCTTCGCCGCCGCTTCGACGCCGGCGCGGACCAGCGCGAAATGCGGGTCGACCTGGTTCTTGTAGAAGGCGGCAAGGCGCTCGCCCGCCGCGCTCGCCGGTCCGGCAAACACCGCAGCGCCCGCCGCGGCGACGATCAGCGCAAACCACTGCAGGGCCGCTCGATCCCTGTTCTTCATCGCTTTCTCCTGTTCCGATCCGGCGGCGGACGCAAGTGGCCGGCGGGGTTTGAAGTTTACCGCATCGGCTTGTCCCGTCGGCCGCAGAGCAGGCTCTGTGCCGGTGCATCGACACAATCTCGCAAATTTAGCGCCGCAGCGACAGCCGTGCTGCCTCAAAGTCCGAACGGGTACGTATCCGGCATACCTTCGAGCTCCTCGGTGTCGAGCGGCGTCACCGCAGCGGTTTCATCGAACCAGATGTACTCGTCGAACTGGCGCGGCAGGCGCGCCTGGAAATAGTGGCTCTGCAGCTCGGTCTCGGGCCGATAGATGACGCCGATCGCGCGCTCAAGCCGCGGTCGGCCCAGGCCCGCGGCCAGCGCCGCCGGCATCGGCGAGCGCAGGCTCAGCAGGAACCGCGCGGCACCGGCTTGATGACAGAGGCGCTCGTAGCTGTCGGAAAGCGACGGACGGACGGTCTTGACCTCCATCGGGCCATCCCATTCGGTCGCCGCCGCAACCGTTCCGGTATCGGTGCCGAATCCGATCGAATACGCCGCGTTGCCGAACTCCTGCCGGCAGAGACGCCCGATGTTGTATTCGCCGCGCGATGCCATCTCGGTCGCGTCCGAATCGCCGACATGCGAATTGTGGGCCCAGACGATCGCCCGGCTCTCAGGCCCGTGAAAGCCCAGCAGCGTCTTCAAGGTTTCGAACATATGGCTGTCGCGCAGATTCCACGATGCGCGCGAGCCGTAATACATGGTCCGGTAATAGCGTTCGGCGTTGGCGACCAGACGCGCGTTCTGGACGGCATCGAGGAATCGCGCTCCATCGTGCTCGGCGTAGGTCCGGCGCTTATGCATCAGATCGGTGAGCATCGCAACGACCTCGCCTTCGCAGCTCTGGTAACTTCCGGTGAGTGCCGCATGGCCGTAGGTCGCCGGATCCGCCTGCCAGGGCGTCAGGCAGCCGTAGCGCTGGCGTGCGACCTGCGCGGCACCCGGATCGACATCGTCGAGATAGCCCAGGACCGAGCGTATCGAGTTGAACAGGCTGTACAGATCGAGGCCATGAAACGCCACTTTGCGATCCTCCCCCGCATCGGCGTTATAGGCGTGCAGCCAATCGACGAACTCGCGCACCTCGCGATTGCGCCACATCCACACGGGAAAACGAGCGAACGCCGTCCATTCGGATGGCGGCGTCTCGGCGTGCCGGACATAGTGATCGATTCGTGCCGCGTCCGGCCAGTCGCCCTCGATGGCGATGAAGGAGAATCCTTTCCGCTCGATCAGCTCGCGCGAAATTCGCGCCCGCATGCGATAGAACTCGGCGGTTCCATGCGTCGCCTCGCCAAGAAGCACGACCCGCGCGTCGCCGATCCGCCGCAACAGCGGGGCCAGGTCCGCGGAATCGATCGCATCGAACCGTTCGCATGACGCCGCGATGGCCGCGGCCAGCGTCCGGTCCGCGGTGTCGGCGGTCGAGCGATACGAAGGTTGAGCGTGATCGTCCTCCGAAGCCCAGCCTTCCTCGCCCACCAGCGGCACGAAGCGAACATCGGCAATGTCTTCGGTCTCGTATTGGTCGGGCGACACGCGAACCACGCGAACCAATTCCTGGACACGCCGATTTTCGCCGACCGGAATGATCAGCCTGCCTCCGACCTTGAGCTGCGCCTTCAGCGATTCCGGGACCTCGGGACCGCCCGCCGCGACGACGATCGCGTCGTAAGGCGCGTGGTCGGGCCAGCCGCGCGTTCCATCACCGTGCAGCACGTGTACGTTGCGGTAGCCCAGCCCGGAAAGCGCCGAGGCGGCCTTTTCGGCAAGCTGTCCGATGCGCTCGACCGTGTAGACGCTGCGGGCGATGCGGGAAAGGACGGCCGCGGCGTAGCCGGAGCCGGTGCCGATCTCGAGCACCTTCTCGCCGCCTTCGAGCGCCAACGCTTCGGTCATCAGCGCGACGATGTACGGCTGCGAGATCGTCTGGCCCTCGGCGATCGGCAACGGCGCGTCCTCGTAGGCGAATTCCCGCATCGGCTCGGGCAGAAAAGCTTCGCGAGGCACGACTCGCATCGCCTCGAGCACCGGGCGCGATCGCACGCCGCGCCTGGCAATCTGGAGGTCGACCATGTCATTGCGAAGCCGCGCGGAATCGGACTTGTTCATTGATCAAAGCTCCGACGAACCTCGCGGCGGCGCCCACCGTCCGTTGTCGCGGACGCCGCCGTTGCTTCAGCGAAAACTTGTGCCGCGATCCAACTCAGCGGGTCAGCGCTGCCACTTGGCGTGGACCTTATAGTCGTCGTGGCCGTAGTCGAGCTCGAATTCCCCTTGAAACGAATGATGCAGCGCTTCGGCGATTCGTTGCGGCAGATGGATGTCGGTGGTCGTCACGACCGTCTGGTCGGCACCGCTGTCGATGTGCATGACGCGATTTAGCGGATGCTCGCTCCGTTCGCGCTCGGCGACGTGGGCGATCAGCGCCAGCACTTCGTCGCGATGAGCCTCGAAGAAGGTTCCGGCCAGGGTCAGCCAGCCGGCGGGCAGTTTGTCGCGAGTGCGCTGGCATGCGGGACAGACGACGCGACTTGCGCCGTCGGCAGCTTGTCCCCATTGCCAGCGGCCCCGATGGAAAACGGCGCCACAGACGCCGCAAACGCTGGGCTCGCCATATTTTCCTTTGGGCTGGTAGGGATCGTGCCGCTTGTCGTCGAAGATCCGGTCACGATAGCGCGCTACGCCCCCCGGCGGCGAAACCGGCGTCGGAACGGGTTTGCGATTGGTCATGAGGGTCCGATGGCACTGCGCTACCAAAGGATTGACAGGCTGAGCATTCCTGAGTTCCTCGCTGCACCGCGGCATCGAAGCGTAACGAAATGGCCTTCATCTGAGCCGACCGGGGATCGCATTGGCGCGTGACCGCTGCGCAAGCCCGATCACTTGTCGTCACGCCGGCCGTGGTCCTTCGACGGCGACATTCGCAGCAACGGATTCTCCTTGATCTTGCCCGTCACCTCGCCGACATCGGTCACCACTTTCTTGGTCTGATCCTCGATGGCGGAGAATTTCTCGAGTATTTTCGGCAGCTGATCGACGATCGACGCGAGGCTGCTCGGCTCCGAGGCGATTTCCGGAACCTGGCCCTCCGGCGTGGCCGCGGCCAACGCCTTGGCGCTGGGGTTGCCTCCGTTCAGCTCGATAAAGACGACACCGGTGATGCCTTTGAGCCTCAAGCTCGCCTTGGTATCGGTCTTGACCGGCGCGTCCTTGCGCAGTTTGACGTCGACCTGCACACGCCGAGGGTCGGCGGCGTCGAGGGCCATCGCCTTGACCGTTCCGACGTCGACGCCGCGGAACTTGACCGGATCGCCAAGCGCGAGGCCGCTGACCGATTCGTTGAAATGTATCCGGTAGAGCACATCGTCGCGATGCCCGCTGGTCGACAGCCAGACAAAGAAGAGTGCCGCGGCCGCCGCCAGCCCGATGATGAACAGGCCCTCGATGAAATAATGCTTATCCGTTTCCATGGCTTCGCTTCCCTGCTGTCATTGCGCCTTGTGCCCGCGGCCCATGGAGAAATTCGTGAATCCATGGCTGTTTGGAGTGCATCAGCTCGTCGACGGTGCCGATGGTTATTTTCCGGTCGACCAGCACGGCGACGCGGCCGCAAACGGTAAACAGCGTGCTGAGATCGTGCGTGACGATAATGATCGTCAGCCCGAGGCTCTGATTGAGTTGACGAATCAGCGCATCGATGCCGCTGGCGGTCAGCGGGTCGAGGTCGGAGGTGGGCTCGTCGAGAAACAGAATTCTCGGATCCAGCGCGATGGCCCGCGCAAAAGCGGCTCGCTTGACCATGCCGCCCGAAAGCTCCGACGGAAACTTGGCGCCGCTCTCTGCCGACAGTCCGGCAAGCGCCAGCTTCAACGAAACCAGCCTTTGCTGCTCTTCAGGCGGCAGATCGGTATGCTCTCGCAGCGGCAGCATGACGTTCTGTGCGACCGACAGCGACGAGAACAACGCGCCTTGCTGGAAAAGGACGCCGATCAGCGAGGCCTTTTCCGCGGGGTCGAGCGTTTCGACCGCCTTGCCGTTCAGCAGCACCTCGCCGGCGTTGGGCCGGTGCAGGCCGATCAGAGTCTTCAACAATACCGACTTGCCCGATCCCGAACCGCCGGCGATGCCGAGGACCTCGCCGGGCAGCACATCGAGGCTGATCCTGTCGTGAACCTCCTGCTTGCCGAAGCGGTTGACGATACCTCGCGCCGACAGAATCGGCGCGGGATGCTGCGCGGCTTTGGCGCTCATAGGCCGAGCTTTTCGAAAAGAATCGAGAACAATGCATCGAGCACGATGACGATGAATATTGCCTTGACCACGGCGCGCGTCGTTTCCTTGCCCACGCTCTCCGCCGACCCGCGAACCCTGAGACCGTGCATGCAGCCGATGATGGCGATCAGAAAACCGAAGATCGGCGCCTTGATGAGGCCCACGAACAGGTCGCTGTCGTCGACGGCGTGGCGCACGCGGTCGACATACTGCAGCGGCGATACATCGAGCAGCGCCAACGAAATCAACGACCCGCCGACAAGGCCCATGACATCGGAGAAGAACGTCAGCAGCGGCAGTGTAATGACCAGGGCGATCAGCCGAGGCACGACGAGCACCGTCATCGGGTCCATGCCCATCACCTTGAGCGCGTCGACTTCGTCGCGCGCCATCATCACCCCGATTTCCGCGGTAAAGGCGGAGCCCGATCGGCCGGCGACCATGATGGCGGTGATCAGCACGCCCATTTCACGCAACATCGACACCGCCACGAGGTTGATCGTGAAGTCTTCGCCGCCGTAGGGACGCAGCTGAGCGACGCCCTGGTAGCCGATGACGACGCTGATCATCACGGCCATCAGGCCGATGATAGGCAGTGCATTGACGCCGGTTTCGGCAACCTGCCGGGAGATCGACGGCAGCCGCAGCAGATGCGGGTGAATTAGCGCCTGGCCGACAGCGCTTGCCGCGCGGCCGATAAACGTGATGATATCGACCGTGTCGCGCCAGGCCTCGTCTCCGCCCTTGCCCGCCCCGATGACCAGTTGACGCCATCTGGGAATCGATGGCGGTACCAGCAGCGGCTTGACGTCGATGCCGCAGATGAGATCGAGCAAGGCCTTGTGCTCGGCCCGGATACCGGTCAATTCGACACCCTTGTCGCGCAGCTCGCACAACAACAGCGCGCCCGGCGTATCGAGCCCGCTCAACTTGCCGAGCGCGAGCGTGCGCCGGTGGCCACCGCGACCTTGCTTCGGCCAATGCCGGAGCGAGTGGCGGAGCTCGGTGAGCGCGTGAATATCGAGCACGCCCTCGAGCGCCAAACGATCGCCATCGCCGCTTAGGGCAAGCCCCGGAGACGCCAGCGCGGGGACGTCGGTTGGCATGGCGGCACCTTCGCATAGACGATGCCCGTAACGCAAGCCATGAGATGGGCTCTCGCTCGGATCTCGAGCGGACGACGATCGGCCGCGGGGCAGCGACCTGGCAAACGTCGGCGTTTAGACGCCGATCGCGCCCTTGACCCGCTTGCGATCGAACGGCAGCTCGCGGATCCTCATGCCGGTCGTATAGGCGATCGCGTTGCCGATCGCCGCCGCCGTCGGACCCTGCGCTGCTTCGCCGGTTCCGAGAAAGGCCGTGCCCGGGCGATCGATCACATGGACCTCGACGCTCTCCGGAATCTCGGGAAAGCGCAGCATCGGATACCGGCTCCAATCCGTGCTTTTGATCGCGGTCCTGTCGAACTCGACCGCTTCGTGCAGCGTCCAGCTCGACGACTGGATGATGCCGCCCTCGATCTGGTTGCGAATGCCGTCGGGATTCACCGCCTGGCCGCTGTCGACCGCAGCGACGGCGCGCACGACGCGCACGCTGCCTGTCTCGCGATTGACGTCGACTTCGAGCGCGAGCGCGACATACGCCCCGAGATTCTTGTACCGCGCGAAGGCGAAGCCGCGTCCTCGCCCGGGAGTTCGCGCGTAGGAAGACCAGCCGAAACGTGCGGCTGCAAGCGAGACGACTTCGCGTGCGCGCGCATCGTCCAGGTGGCGAAGGCGGAATTCGACCGGGTCGGCGCCTGCGGCCTGCGCAAGCTCGTCGATGAAGCTCTCGATCGAAAAGACGTTCATGTACGCGCCCAGCGCACGCAGCGCCGAGACGCGAACGGGCATCGCCGGGACGAAACGGTGCACGACTCGTGCGCCAGGCAGGCGGTAGTAGGGAATCGCATTACGGTCGCCACCGCCCTCCGGAAGCGGGATCGGTCTCGGCGCCGCCGGCGCGAACGGAGTCTCCAGATGCCATGCGGGCAGCAGGTTTCCCGCGCCCCCTGGCCGCATGCTGTGCGTGTTGCTGGTCACCTCGTAATCCCAGGCGACAATGTTGCCGGCGCCGTCGAGCGCGGCCTTGACGCTCGTGAGCATCGCCGGCCCGTACGGTTCCCAAAGGTGCTCCTGCTCGCGCATCCATTGCACGCGCACCGGGCGGTCGGGAAACGCGCGCGCGATCAGCGCGGCGTCGGCACCGGCGTCGTCCGCCGCGTTGTGACCGTAGCAGCCGGAGCCCTCGACGTGGATGCATTGCACGCGATCCTCGGGCAGGCGCAGCATTTCGGCGATCGATTTACGCAACGGATAGACGCCCTGGCTGTGCGTCCACACCGTCAGCGCACCGTCCTTGAACAGGCCGACCGCGCACGAAGGTCCGATCGCGCCGTGCATCTGGTACGGGCGGCGGTAGCTGGCCTCGAGGCTGCGCGCGCCGGGACTCGGACTCGCTTGCCTGTCGAGGTCGATGATGTTGTCGGCGGGCAGCCGCTGCAGATACGAGTAAAGATCGGCCTGGTCGGGAAGCGTGACGCGCTCGTCCCAGCGCGCGGCCGCTGCGAGCGCGCGCATCGCCTGGACCGCCTCGAACTCGTGCGCGGCGACGACGGCGACGAAGCTGCCGTCGCGCACGACCTTGAGCACACCGGGCATCCTTTCGACCCCGGCGGTCTGCAGCTCGCGCAGGCGCGCGCCGTAGCTCGGCGGCCGCACGACGCGCGCGTGCACCATGCCGGGCAGCCGCAGATCCTGAACGTATGCTGCCCCGCCGGTGACCTTGGCGGGGATATCGACGCGCGGCATCGCCTTGCCGACGACCGAATAGGTCGCCGGGTTCTTGAGCTTCGATTGTCCTTCGGCGCGTACCCTGGTCAGCTTGTCGCCGACGAGCTCGCTGAATCCGATCCGCCGTCCGTCGCCGGTGACGACGGCACCGTCCTGCGCCTTGAGTCGATCGGCAGCCACACCGAGACGCTCGGACGCTCGGGCGATCAGGATCTCGCGCACCTGCGCGGCCGCGTTCATGATCGCCGTGCCGCTGTCCTTCATCGAGTTGCTGCCCGCCGTGTAACCTTCGTCCGGCGTTTGTCGCGTGTCGGCGGTGATCAGACGGATCCGCTGCGGCGGCACG
>DASYJB010000197.1:0-3449 GCA_035996965.1 Casimicrobiaceae bacterium
GAAGAAAACGCAGGCGACGTCGTTGCCGGCGCCGCCGCCTATGCCGCCGCCCCCGATGGCATCGTGCCCTGGCGTACGCGACCTGAAATCTTTCGAAAGCAGTCGCTGGCGCGCATTCCCCCCATCTCGTCCCTATCGGAGGCTGCGGAATGACCTCGCTCGCCAAAATTCCCGTCACTGTCATCACCGGCTTTCTCGGTTCGGGCAAGACCACACTGATCCGACATTTGATGGCCAATGCCAACGGCAAGAAACTCGCGGTACTCGTCAACGAGTTCGGCAGCGAGGGCGTCGACGGAGAAATCCTGAAATCCTGTGCGGATGCCAATTGCCCCGAGGAAAACATCGTCGAGCTCGCCAACGGCTGCATCTGCTGCACGGTGGCGGACGATTTCATTCCGACCATGCAGACATTGCTGGCGCGAAAAGTCCGCCCCGATCACATCCTGATTGAAACCTCGGGGCTGGCTTTGCCGAAACCGCTATTGAAGGCGTTCGACTGGCCGGAAATCCGTTCACGCATCACCGTTGACGGCGTCATTGCCCTTGCCGACGCCGAGGCTGTCGCCGCGGGCCGCTTCGCGCCGGACCTGGCTGCGGTCGAAGCCCAGCGCGCCGCAGACCAAAGCCTCGATCATGAGACGCCGCTGTCGGAAGTCTTTGAAGATCAAATCTGCTGCGCCGACATCGTGCTTTTGACCAAGGCTGATCTCGCCGGCGAAGCGGGCCTTGCGGCGGCCAGGCTTGCGATCGCGGCCGAGGTGCCGCGGCCGGTTCCGATGCTCGCGGTGACCGACGGCGCCATCGATCCGCAACTCATTCTTGGCCTGAACGCTGCGGCCGAGGACGATCTCGCCGCGCGTCCGTCGCACCATGATGGCGAGGAGGAGCACGAGCACGACGACTTTGCGTCCGTCGTCGTCGACCTCCCGGAAGTTACCGATATCGATGCGCTGGTTGCCATGATCGGCCGCCTGGCGCGTGAACAAAACGTGCTGCGCGCCAAGGGCTATCTCGCGGTCGCCGGCAAACCGATGCGGCTATTACTGCAGTCGGTCGGCGAGCGTGTGCGCCACCAGTTCGACAAGCCGTGGGGCGCGATGCCGCGGCGATCGAAGCTCGTGGTGATCGGCGAACACGGCGATATCGACGAGGCCGCAATCAGGGCAGAGCTGGGGATTTCGGGATAGGGGAACTGATGCACGTCGTCTTCCGCGAGAGCCATGGCCTGGAGGAGACCGCGACGGCCGTCGATCTCGGTCAGGATCCGGCCGACCTCGTGGTGCTCTCGTTCTCCGACAGCGATCTGGCCACCTTCGCCGCAGGCTGGCGCAGAGGTCGCGCCAGCCTGCCCTCGCTCCGGCTTGCAAACCTGATCGCGCTCCGCCATCCGCTCTCGGTCGACACCTATATCGAACGCACGCTGTTGCAAGCGCGCGGAATCCTCGTGCGCCTGATCGGCGGCGAATCCTATTGGTCCTACGGTGCCGCCGCGCTGCATCGGCTGGCAAAAGAGCGCGGCATCGCGTTGGCCGTGCTTCCCGCCGATGGCCGTGACGACGCGCGATTGGACGCGCTCTCGACATTGCCGTTGTCGACGCTGCGGCGGCTGAAAGTGCTTTGCGATACCGGCGGTGCCGTGGCCGCGCAAGCGGCGATAGCGCAACTCGCGCTCGCATCCGGCCTCTATGCGGGGCCTGTGTTCGGAGAAACGGAAATCCCGGACATGGGTTTTTACGATCCGGCCATGGGTGCGCTGGCGCGGTTACCGCTACCCGATGCGCGGCCGCGTGCGCTCGTCACATTCTACCGCTCCTATCTTACTGCGGCCGATACCGGGCCGGTTGATGCGCTGATCGGCGCTTTGCGGCAGAAAGGCTTTGACGCTTACGGCGCCTTCGTAACCTCGCTCAAGGCGCCCGGTGTCGCCAACTGGCTACGCGTGCACTTCGCTGAACATCGACCGGCGGCAATCGTCAACGCGACCGCCTTCTCGGCGATCTCTGATGATGGAACGACGCCGTTCCATACCGCGTCCTGTCCGGTGTTCCAGGTCGCACTGTCGACGGCCCGCCGCGAGGACTGGGCTGCTTCGCTGCGCGGCCTGTCACCGGCCGATCTCGCAATGCATGTGGTGCTGCCGGAAGTCGACGGACGGATCTTTTCAGGCGTCGTCAGCTTCAAATCGCCCGGTGGGCGCGACCCCGACCTGCAGTTTGCGCATCTTGCGCATCGACCCGACGACGAGCGTGTCGGCGCCGTGGCCGAACGCGTCGCCGCCTGGCATCGGCTGACGACCGCGCCGGCCTGCGAGCAGCGGCTTGCCATCGTCCTGTCGAGCTATCCCGGCCGCCCACACCAGATCGCGCACGCGGTAGGGCTCGACGCGCTGGCCTCGGTCGAGGCGTTGCTGAGCGATCTCGGCGCGGCCGGTTTCGACGTCGAGACCGGACATTCGCTGGGACATGCGCTCGGCGAGGAGGCGTTGACCTTAAGCGTTGCCGAGTATCGTGCCGCGCTGGAAGAGCTTCCATCAGAACTGCAGGAAAATCTCGAAGGCGCCTGGGGCGCGGCCGAGGATGATCCGCAGGTCTATAACGGGGTGTTCCGTTTCGCCGCAGTTCGGCGCGGCAAGGCAATCATTGCGGTGCAGCCTGAGCGTGGCGATGTCGGCAATCGGGACGCGGAATATCACGATCTCGCACGCACCCCACGGCACGCCTATGTCGCTTTCTACCTGTGGCTCAGACACCAGAGTATTGACGCGCTGATCCATATGGGCGCGCACGGCACGCTGGAATGGCTGCCCGGCAAATCCGTGGCGCTGTCGCCGTCATGCTGGCCCGAGGCGCTGATCGGCGGTTTGCCGGTCATCTATCCCTTCATCGTCAACGATCCCGGCGAAGCCGCGCAAGCCAAGCGGCGCATCGGCGCCGTCACCATCGGCCATTTGCCGCCGCCGCCAAAAGCCAGCGCGCTGCCGCAAAATCTCGCGCGGCTTGAGCAATTGCTCGACGAATATTCGATCGCCGATGGTCTCGATACGGCGCGGCGCCAGCGTCTGATTGCCGCGATCCGCGACGAAGCGCGCGCCGCGGGCGTGGAAGATGATCTCGGCCTTGCCCCGTCGGCAGCACCAGCCGAAGCGATAACGCGGATCGACCGCTTCGTCTGCGACCTGAAGGAGAGCCAGTTCGGTGATGGCCTGCATATTTTCGGGCGCGGCGCGTGCGGAGAGGCGGAGCGGCGCGCGCTGATAGAGGCGCTATCCGGCCGCCGCGTGGCGCCGGGGCCAGCGGGCTCGCCGCATCGCGGACGTAGCGACGTGCTGCCGACCGGGCGCAATTTGTTTGCGGTCGATCCCCGCGCGGTGCCGACGCGCGTCGCACATGCGCAGGGGATCAAGCTCGCCGAGGAATTGCTGCGCCGGCATCTTCAGGATCACGGCG
>DASYJB010000198.1:0-10775 GCA_035996965.1 Casimicrobiaceae bacterium
GACGCCAAGCTGGTGACGCCGCTGATCAAGGACTTCGAGGCGGCGTTTCCGGGCGTGAAGGTCGAGTACACCGACCTCAACTCGACCGAGGTCTATAACCGCTACATCAGCGAAAGTGCGGCCAACGCGGCCTCGGCCGACGCGGTGTGGAGCTCGTCGATGGACCTGCAGATGAAGCTGGCTGCCGACGGCCTGGCGGCGGTCTACAAGTCGCCGGAAGCGGGGGCGCTGCCGGCATGGGCGCACTGGAAAGACACGATCTATGCGACGACGTTCGAGCCGATCGCAATCGTCTACAACAAGCGCCTGGTCCCGGCCGACGAAGTGCCGAAGACGCATGCCGACTTGATCAAGCTGCTGAACACCAAGGGGGAAAAGTACCAGAACAAGATCACCGCTTACGATCCGGAAAAGTCGGGCGTGGGCTTCATGCTCGCCAACCAGGACGCCAAGCTCGATCCGCAGTTCTGGGAGCTGGTCAAGGCGCTGGGAGCGCGCAGCCTCAAGGTGCAGTCGTCGACCGGCACGATGCTCGAGCGCGTTTCCTCCGGCGAGAATCTGCTCGGCTACAACGTGCTCGGCTCGTATGCGCTGACGCGGGCGAAAAAAGATCCGTCGCTCGGGGTCGCGTTCACCACCGATTACAACCTGGTGCTGTCGCGGCTGATCTTCGTGTCGAAGAACGCCAAGAACCCGAACGCCGGCCGGCTGTGGCTCGACTACGTGCTGTCCAAGCGCGGACAGACGATCGCCGCCGAACAGGCCGAGCTGTATTCGGTGCGCACCGACATGACCGGCAAGGACTCGGGCATCGGGTTCTCGAAGGATCTCGGCAGCGCGGTCAAGCCGATCGCGGTAAGCGACGATCTGCTGCAAGGGCTCGACCAGACCAAGCGACTGGCATTTCTGAAGCAGTGGCAGACGGCGCTCGCACGCAAATGAGACCGATGCCGTAGTCGAATTCGAGTCTGCCTGACCCGGACATCGGGCGGCGGGCAAGGTCGGGACCTAAGAGCTGCGGGCGGGACCCCGGGATGGAAACCAAGATCCACCAACGATGATCGCCCGCAGCTTCAGCTTGCCGCGCACGTCGGTCGTCGCGATCACCGCTCTGGTGGTGCTCACGCCGCTGGCGCTGATCTTCTGGCAAAGCTTCCTCAACGCGCCGTTCTTCAATCCGCAGCGCCACATCGGCGTCGACGCCTACGAGTTCATATTCGCCGATCCCGATTTCTGGACGGCGCTTTTCAATTCGGTCGTGATCGCCGCGGGCATGGTGCTGATCGCGCTGCCCATGGGCGCCGCGCTGGCGTTCCTGCTCACCCGCACCGATCTTCCGGCGCAGCGGGTCATCGAAGTGCTGGTGCTGATACCGGTGTTCGTTTCGCCGATGGTGCTGGCGTTCGGCTACGTCGTCTCGATGGGCCCGGTCGGCTTCTATTCGCTGTGGGCCAAGCAACTCGTCGGCGACGTGCCGTGGAACGTGTACTCGCTGACCAGCATCGCCGTCATTGCCGGACTGACGCATGTGCCGCACGTCTATCTGTATTCTTCCGCCGCGCTGAAAAGCCTGGGCTCGGACGTCGAGGAGGCGGCACGGGTCGTCGGCGCCAATCCGCTGAAGGTGGCGCTCGACGTCAGCCTGCCGATGACGATGCCGGCGCTGCTCTACGCCGGCGTGCTGGTCTTTTTCCTGGGCTTCGAGCTGTTCGGATTGCCGCTGGTGCTGGGCGACCCGGAGGGCCATCTGGTGCTGTCGACTTACCTGTACAAGCTGACCAACAAGCTCGGCACGCCTTCGTATCACCTGATGGCCGCGGTGGCCGTGTGCATCGTCGCGATCACCTTTCCGCTGGTTCTGCTGCAGCGCTGGCTGCTCAAGACCGCGGGCAAGTACGTCTCGGTCAAGGGCAAGGCGACGCGGCAGAAGCTCTTGCCGCTGGGTCCGTGGAAGTGGCTGGCACTGGCGATCGTCGCACTGTGGCTCGTGTTCACCATCGTCGTGCCGATCTCGGGCATCGCGTTGCGCGCGTTCGTCGAGCAATGGGGCGAAGGCATCAATCTCGGCGACGTGCTGACGCTCGCCAACTTTCGGCAGGTGTTCGATCAGAGCGACCAGGTGCGCGCGATCGTCAATACCTTCCTGATCGGAACGATCGGCGGCGGGCTCGCGGTCGCCTGCTATACGGCGATCGGACTTGCGGGTCACCGCCAGCAGGGCGGCGTCGCCCGGGTTCTCGACTACCTGGTGCTGATCCCGCGCGCGGTGCCGGGATTGCTGGCGGGGCTGGCGTTCCTGTGGATCTTTCTGTTCGTACCGGGTCTGAAGGAGCTGCGCAATACCGTGTTCTCGGTGTGGCTTGCCTACACGGTGGTGTGGCTGGCCTACGGCTTGCGACTGATCTCCAGCGCGCTGTTGCAGATCGGACCGGAGCTCGAGGAGGCGGCGAGCACCGCCGGCGCGTCGCGCGCGCAGGTGATGCGCGAGGTGACCTTGCCGCTTATCCGGTTCGGGTTGCTGGCGAGCTGGCTGTTGGTGTTCATGATCTTCGAGCGCGAATACTCGACCGGCGTGTACCTGCTCGGGCAGGGCACCGAAGTCATCGGCTCGATGCTCGTTTCGCTGTGGGGCGCCGGCGCGATCGACCAGGTCGCGGCGCTGTCGCTGATCAATATCGCGCTGGTCGCCGTCGGTCTCGCGGCGGCCCTGCGTTTCGGAGTCCGCCTCCATGAATAAGCCGGCCAGCAAGCTCGTCGTCGAGGATTTGCATCTGCAATACGGCGACAACAAGATTCTCCAAGGCGTCTCGATGACGCTGAACCCGGGCGAAGTGGTCGCGCTGCTGGGCGCCTCCGGCAGCGGCAAGACGACCCTGCTGCGCTCGGTCGCCGGTCTCGAGCAGCCGAGCCGGGGTCGGATCACAATCGGCGACACGGTGCTCTACGACGGCGCCGGCGGTATCGAGATGCCCGTGGAAAAGCGCAACCTGGGCCTGGTCTTCCAGTCGTACGCACTGTGGCCGCATCGGAGCGTCTTCGACAATGTCGCCTACGGTCTGCGCTTGCGCGGCATACCGGCCAGTGAAATCGACAGCCGCGTCAATGTCGCGCTGAACAATCTTGGCCTCGGCGCGCTTGCCGCGCGGCTGCCGCATCAGCTTTCCGGCGGCCAGCAGCAGCGCGTCGCAATCGCGCGGGCACTGGTATACAACCCTCCGGTCGTGCTGATGGACGAGCCGCTGTCCAACCTCGACGCGAAGCTCCGCGAGGAAGCGCGGGCCTGGCTGCGCGAGCTGATCGTGCGCCTGGGGCTTTCCGCGCTGGTGGTCACGCACGACCAGACCGAGGCGATGGCGATGTCGGACAAGATCCTGCTGCTCAATTCCGGCCGGATCGAGCAGCAGGGAACCCCGGAAGATCTGTACAACCGCCCGCAAACGCAGTTCACCGCCGAGTTCATGGGCAGCAACAACCAGCTGTCGGGCCGGGTGAGAGAGATGGCCGAGGGTCGCGCATTGCTCGAAGGCGAAGGCTGGCGCTTGTGGGGCGCCGCGCGCGGCACGCTCAAGGCAGGCGACGCGGCCACCGGCATCATTCGGCTGGAACGCACCCGGATCGCCAACGGCGCCGGCGACAATCGCCTGCGCACCGAGCTGGTGACCGGCATGTTCCTCGGCGATCGCAAGGAGAATCTGTTCAAGCTCGGCGCCATGCGACTGCGCTGCTATGGAACGCCGGTGCCGGATGCCGGCGGCAGCGACTGCTATCTGGAGCTTCCTCAGGACGATTTCTGGGTCTTCGCGGCCCCCGCAGCATCGGCGGCGCCGGCGACCTGAGGGCACGCATCGCGCGCCCGGCCCATGCGGCAATGGCCAGAATCGACATCGCGGTGGCATGGCTGGTGGGCGAGCGGGCGCGCGCCGCGCCGCTGTTGCTCGAGCTGCTGCGCGCAATACGCGACCTGGGTTCGATCCAGCGGGCCAGCGCCGCGCTGGGCATTTCCTACCGCAACGGCTGGGGCCTGCTCGAAAGCTGGAGCACCGAGCTCGCACGGCCGCTGATCGACAAGACCCGCGGACGCGGGACGAAGCTCACCGAGCTCGGCGAATTGCTGTTGCGTTGCGACGACGAGGTCCGCGCCGCGCTGGACCCGCATTGCGCGAAATTGCGCGAGCGCATCGATCGCCAGCTCGGCTTGGCACCCGACGGTCCCGGACGACTGACGATCAGCGCGAGCCACGATCTCGCGCTGGCTGCGGTCCGCGATGCGGTCAACGAGGCGGGCGTCGTCCAGCTCGACATGCAATTTCGCGGCAGCATCGACAGCATCGACGCGATGATTGCCGAGCGCTGCGAGCTTGCCGGCTTCCACGTCGATGGCCACGGCGGCGCCGATCTCGTCGCACCCTACCGCCAACGGCTGCATGCGCATCGGCACGCGATCATCCGCTTTGCCGAAAGGCGTCAGGGCCTGCTGCTGTCGCCGGGAAACCCTCTGGGCATCCGCGCGCTGGCCGACCTCCCCGGCGGTCCGCGCCTGGTCAACCGTCAGCCCGCGTCGGGAACGCGCCTGTTGTTCGATCGCCTGCTGCGCGCGGCGAAGATCGAGCCGACCCGCATCTCCGGCTACGACCAGGAGGAGTTCACGCACCTCGCCGTCGCGGCGACGATCGCCGCCGGCCAGGCCGACGTCGGGTTCGGCATCGAAGCCGCCGCGGCGCAATATCGTCTCGACTTCGTGCCGCTGGCTACCGAACAGTACTGCCTGGCGCTGCGCCGCGATCATTTGCACGACGCGCGTGTCGTCGCGCTGATCGACCACCTCGCAAGCGCGGCTTGCCGCGAACTGATCGGCGCGCTGCCCGGCTATCGTGCGACACACTCGGGCGCCGTCATCGGCGTCGACGAGGTTTTGCCTGCGGCATCCGCGACGATTGCGCGCAAGGGAGCACGGCGCGGTGCGCGCCTGGCCTGACCGCTGCAGCGGCAAGGCGTACAATCGAGACGCGTGGAAATGACGCAAAGGTACGCAAGGCGTGTGAGGAGGGTAAGCATGGGAATGCTTGACGGACTACTGGGCAGCATGATGGGCAGGAGCGGCGATGTCGGCGCCGGCAACGCACCCGACGATGCGTCAGCCCCGGGCCAGGGCGGCGCGATCGGCGGTATCGGCCAGAGCGCGCTGCTGATGCTGGCGCTGCAAATGATTCAGCAGAACGGCGGCCTGACCGGCATCCTCGGCAAGCTCCATCAAACCGGGCTGGGCGAACATGCGGATTCGTGGGTAGGCACCGGCGCGAACCTGCCGGTAAGCGAAGACCAGCTGTCGCAGACTCTCGGCAGCGGCGCCATCGGCCGCGTGGCCGCGCAATGCGGAATCGCACCGGGCGCCGCGGCGGGCGGACTGGCACAAATGCTGCCGCAAATCATCAATCAGCTGACGCCCCAAGGAACCGTGCCAGGCAACCACGGCGCCCTGCTCGAGCAGGCGATGGCGGCGCTCGCTGCGCGAGGCCGGACCTGAGTCGAGGCTATCCCGGCGTCGGCATCGAATTGGGCATGCACCGGCCGGGCGGCGTGAGCCGCCCGGTCTTTTTTGTCCCGGACCGATGAGCGCGTTTGACCTCCTCGTCGCAGCGATCCTCGGCCTGGTCGAAGGTCTGACCGAATTTCTGCCGGTGTCGTCGACCGGCCACCTGATCGTCGCCGGATCGCTGCTGAATTTCACCGGCGAGCGGGCAAAACTGTTCGAGATCGTCATCCAGGCCGGCGCCATCGTCGCCGTCTGCTGGGAATATCGGGCCAGGCTTTTTGCCGTCGCTCGCGGGCTGCCGCGCGATCGCGGCGCGCAGCGCTTTGTGCTGAACCTCCTGATCGCGTTCCTGCCCGCCGCGGTGCTGGGGCTCGCGTTCGGCGGGGCAATCAAGGCGCGCCTGTTCGCCCCTGTGCCCGTCGCCGGCGCATTTATCGCGGGAGCGCTGGTCATCCTCTGGGCCGAGCGGCGGCAGCGGGCAAGGCCTGACAGCGTGCGCATCCGCAGCGTCGATGAGTTGCGCTGGACCGACGCGCTGAAGATCGGCTTCGCGCAGGCCTTGGCGCTGATTCCGGGCACATCGCGCTCCGGGGCGACGATCATCGGCGGAATGCTGTTCGGCCTGTCGCGGCAAGCCGCCACGGAGTTCTCGTTTTTTCTCGCCATTCCGACACTGTTCGCCGCGACCGGCTACGACCTTGTCAAGAACCGCCATCTGCTGTCGACCGGCGACCTGTCGATGATAGCCGTGGGATTCGCGGTCGCCTTTGTCAGCGCGTTTTTCACCATTCGCGCCTTGCTGCGTTATGTCGCGCATCACGATTTCGTTCCGTTCGCCTGGTACCGGATCGCCTTCGGGCTCGTGATCCTCGGCACGGCGTACGCCGGGCTCGTGCGTTGGGATTAGCCGGATTTCGCCGCGGCGGCGGCAGCGATCTCGTCGGCCCGGCGTTCGCGATCGTCGGCGTGCTCGGTTTCGCCTTCAAGGCGATCCTGATCAAGCTCGCCTACGCGTCGACACCGATCGACGCGGTCACGCTGCTGACGCTCCGCATGGCGTACTCGGCGCCATTTTTCGCGCTGATGGCGTGGTGGTCGACCCGCGCACCCGACGCGAAGCCGCTCGCGCGCCGCGACTGGCTGTCGATCGCCTGGCTCGGATTCATCGGTTATTACCTGTCGAGCCTGGTCGACTTCATCGGCCTGCAATACGTCACCGCCGCGCTCGAACGGCTGATGCTCTACCTTTATCCGACGATCGTCGTCGTGCTGTCGGCAATTTTTTTCAAGCAGCGGATCACCGGCCGCATCATTGTCGCCCTCATGCTGTCGTATGTCGGGATCCTGCTGGTGTTCGCACGCGATCTCGAGTTGGCCGGCGATCCCGGCGCACTCTGGCTCGGCGCCGCGCTGGTGTTCGCGAGCTCGTTTCTCTACGCCTGCTATCTGGTCGGCGTCGGACCGGTGATCGCCCGGCTCGGCAGTCTGCGCTTCATCGCGCTGGCGATGCTGACTTCGGCGCTGTTCATCTTTGCCCATTTCCTCGCGACGCGTCCGGTGACGGCGCTGCTCGTGCCGGTTCGCATTCACCTCCTGTCGCTGACGATGGCGGTTTTCTCGACGGTGCTTCCGACTTACCTGATCGCGGAAGCGATCAAGCGCATCGGCGCCAGCCGCACGTCGCTGCTCGGCTCGATGGGGCCGCTGTTTACGATCTGGCTGGGGTCGTGGCTGCTGGATGAGCCGGTGCACCCGATCCAGCTCGTCGGCGCGGCCCTGGTTCTCGCCGGTGTGGCGCTGGTCACCTTGCGCCCGGCAAGAACCTAGTCACTGACGCCATACCTGCCGCGCCCTCCCTGGGCATATCGCGGCAGGCGGCGGCTTTACCGGGGTCCGCCGCGATCAGAACTGCGACGGCAGCTCGACGACCGGTCCGGTCGGCGCGGCAAATTGCGACGGGAAATACTGGAATTCATCGGCCGCAGGCGCTGCCGCGGCGCTGGTCGAGGCTTGGATCTTCGCCTGATCGGCGACGTAGGCCGCATCGTCTGCGACGGTGACCGCCCCCGCCGGCGTCAACAACATCGGACGCTCGGTCGCCACGACGATAAGACCGAGGAGGATGAGCAGCACGGCAAACTTCAACGACGCCGCGACTCGGCTGATGATCGGTTTCGAATTGTGCAGTGTAAGCATTGCAAACTCCTTGAACGATCTTGCGACGGCGTTGCACCCACCTGCGAACTTCGCCGCTTCACCGGCGGCGAACCATTCGTCGCCGGATGAGCAAATCGTAGTCGACAACGGGCTGCCGCCGCGCTGGCGGCTTCGTGGAAAAAATTGCGCAAAATTCACGCAGCGATAGCCGAATAAGGTGGCCGTCGAAAGCGAATCGCCGGGTGTAGCGAACCGGATGGCGGCGGCGTCAGCTCGCGATGCGAGGCCGTCCATCGGTACAGCGGGATTTATGATTTGCGCGGCGCAGCGCGCAACGCGCGGTGTGCCGCCGTCTACCAGGCGGTCGGCGGCTTCTTGAGGATCGTGATCTTCTTGTCGGCGATGCTCAGATACCCGCCGGTCACCAGATCCTTCAGCAGGCGGCTGATCATATCGCGCGAGGCGCCGACTCTCTCGGCAATGTCCTGCTGGGTGAGCTTTTCGGGCACGGTCATTACGCCGTCGCGCTCGACGGCCAGCGTGGTGATCAGGCGCACCAGCCGGCCGTAGACGTCGGTCAGTGCGAGGCTTTTGACGTTCTCGGTGGTGACGCGGACCCGCTGGATCAGCTTTTCGATCAGGTTCAGCGCAAAGTCGGGATGCGCCAGCAGGAACTCGCGCACGCTGGCGCGGTTGACGATCGCGCAGGTCGTGGGCTCGACGGTCATGACCGACGCGGAACGCGGACTGCCGTCGAGCGACATCTCGCCGACGTATTCCCCCGGGCCGAAAAAGCTCAGCACAATTTCGCGGCCCGCCTCGTTGCTGGCAAAGACCTTGATCCTGCCGGACAGCACGATGAACAGCGAGTCGGCGGTGTCGCCCTCGTTGATCAGGATCGCGTTCTTGGGAAAGTTGCGAACCACGCCCGTCGCCGCGATGGCGGCGAGCGTCTGCTCGGCAAGCGGCGCCAGCGGGTCACCGGGCGATGTCTTCCTGGTCATGTCGCGGTCCATGCTTTTTCGCCCATCGTAGCATGCGTAGCGCGCGCGTCAGTGGAACCGGTTTCCGGCCGCACGGCGCTAATCGTGCTTCCGGACATCGTCGATTACCTTGCCGTCGTTGGCAAGCTCGCCGGGCGCGTGCAAGGCAAGCTCGCCGCGCAGCTTGGTCTGCTCGCGTATCGTAGCCATGATCGCGTCGGACTTGAGTTCCACCCCGGGTGCGGCTTCGACATGCAGCGTCATCCGGTCGTTCCCGTCGGCGTGATCGACGACCAGGCGGGCGCGCACGATGCCGGCGTGGCGCCGCACGATCTCGGCGACCTGCGACGGGTGCACGAACAGGCCTTTCACCTTGGTTGCCTGGTCGGCTCGGCCAAGCCATCCCTTGATGCGCATGTTCGTGCGGCCGCACGGTGAAGCGCCGGGAAGCACTGCCGAAAGATCGCCGTTGCCGAAGCGGATCAGCGGGTAATCGCGGTTAGAAAGCGGCGTGGCGACGACTTCCCCCACCTCGCCGGGCGCGACCGGCTCGCCGGTGCCGGGCCGGACGATTTCAAGCAGCACGCCCTCGTCGGCGATCAGGCCCTCGCGTGCAGAGGATTCATACGCGAGCGAGCCCAGGTCGGCGCTCGCATAGACCTGATAGGCGTCGATGCCGCGCGCGCGCAGCGCATCGCGCAGCGCCGACGGGAAAGGCTCGCCCGAAACCAGCGCTTTCTTCAAGCCGGGCAGTCGAACGCCCAGCTCGTCGGCCTTGTCGAGAATGATTTTCAGAAACGATGGGGTGCCCACATAGCCGTCGGGCTTGAGATCCGCCATCGCCTGGACCTGCTGCTCGGTCTGTCCGGTGCCGCCGGGAAAAACCGTGCACCCAAGCGCATGGAGGCCGGTCTCGAGCATCGATCCGGCGGGGCTGAAGTGGTAGGAGAAACAGTTGTGCACCAGGTCGCCGGCACGAAAGCCGGCGGCATGGAGGGCGCGGGCGAGCCGCCAGTAGTCGGCGGGATCGCCTTCGGGCTCGTAGATCGGGCCGGGCGAAGCGAAGACCTGCCGCGCGCGGCGGCCCTCTCGTTCCCATGCTCCCCATCCGGCGGCCGCAAAGCCGCCGAATGGCCGGTCGGCTTTCTGTAGCTCCAGCAACTCGGATTTTCGCACGACCGGAATCGACGCCAGCGCGGCTCGCGAATCGATCGCCGCCGGATCGATCCCGGCGAGTGTGCGCGCGAACCACGGAGCGTGTGCCCGTGCGTAGGCGATCTGCTCGCGCACGGCTGCGAGCTGCGCCCGCTCGCGGAGTTCCGGATCGCGCGTTTCCAGCGTGTCGAAGTAGGGCCTGTTCACGCCCTATTCGCTCAAGCCAGCCAGCGCTTGCGGCGCCGATAGTGCTTGACGTCGCGGAAGCTTTTTCGTCCCGCGGTGGACAGACCGAGATAGAACTCCTTGACGTCCTCGTTCTGCGCCAGCTCGCGTGCGTCGCCATCCATCACCACGCGGCCGGTCTCCAGGATGTAACCGTAGTCGGCAAAGCGCAGCGCGACGTTGGTGTTCTGCTCGGCGAGCAGGAAACTCACGTTCTCCTGCTTGTTCAGGTTGGCGACGATGTCGAATATTTCCTCGACGATCTGCGGCGCGAGCCCCATCGACGGCTCGTCGAGCAGGATCATCGAAGGGCTCGCCATCAGCGCGCGGCCGACCGCCGTCATCTGCTGCTCACCGCCGGAAGTGTAGCCGGCCATGCTTTCCCTTCGTTGCTTCAGGCGCGGGAAATAGTGATAGACCTTTTCCAGCGAGGCCCGGATCTCGCCACGCGAGGCCTTGCGGGTGAACGCTCCTGTCAGCAGATTCTCTTCGACCGTCAGATGGGCAAAGCAGTGACGTCCTTCCATCACCTGGCAGACGCCGCGGCGAACCAGCTCGTTCGGCGTCAGCTTGTCGACCCGCTTGCCTTCGAATTCGATCGTCCCCTTGGTGACGTCGCCGCGCTCGGCCGAGAGCAGATTCGATATCGCCTTGAGCGTCGTCGTCTTGCCGGCGCCGTTCGCTCCGAGCAGCGCGACGATGCGCCCTTTCGGCACCTGCAA
>DASYJB010000199.1:0-5128 GCA_035996965.1 Casimicrobiaceae bacterium
GCAACGCTCGTGTGAAGCACGGGGCTCGCAGCAGCTTCGTCGCCGTCGCCGACGAATGCAGGCGCGATCGGACAGATTCGAACATAATCCTGCGGGGCTTACAAAGGGTGACGACCATGAGCAATAAGGCAGGTAATTGCGCGGAATATACACCCGATGCGGCCGCTCCTCGCATCAGCACGCATGCGACGATGCTGCAGCTGATCGCCGGATTCCGCATATCGAGAATCCTCTATGTTGCGGCCAGGCTCGGCCTGGCGGATCTGCTGCGGGAGACCCCGGCCGACAGCGCAGCGCTGGCTTCCGTCACCGGCACACATGCGCCGTCCCTTTACCGACTGATGCGCGCCCTGGCGTCGATCGGCGTCCTCGCGGAGGACGAGCAGCACCGGTTCTCGCTGACAGCGCTCGGCAACAGTCTGCGCTCCGACGTCCCCGATTCGTTGCGGGAATGGGCGATATTTGCGCTCGGCGACGAGTCTTTCCGCGCCTGGGGTGAGTTGATGCACTGCGTGCGAACCGGCGACATCGCGTTCGATCACGTCTTCGGCACCGACGTCTGGACGTATCGCGCTGCGCACGCCGAGCACGCGGCAATATTCGATCAGGCGATGGCACAGCTGGTCAAGAGTTACGACGCAAGCCTCGTCACTTCGTATCCGTTTGTGACCATAGCCAAGCTCGTCGATGTCGGTGGCGGCGATGCGACGTTGCTCATCGCGATCCTGCAGGCGAACCCCGCGACGCACGGGGTGCTCTTCGATCTTCCGCACGTTGCAGAGCGCGCGCGCGACAGGATCGCGCGGGCGGGGTTGTCCGATCGCTGCGAGGTCGTTGGCGGCGACGCTTTCGCGGCGGTTCCAACCGGCGGAGATGCCTATCTTCTTTCCCGCGTCATCCACGACTGGGATGACGGGCGCGCGATCGCGATTCTCGATGCTTGCCGCCGGGCGATCGGAAACGACGGCCGTGTGCTGCTCGTAGAACGTCTGATGCCCGAACCCGTGGTCGTCTCGCATGCCGCACAGTCGTCGTCACTGTCCGACTTGAATATGATGGTGATGAACGGCGGCCGGGAACGCACCGAAGCCGAGTACCGCGAGCTGCTGGACCGCGCCGGCCTGGCGCTGGCCAGGATCGTGCCGATTGAAACCGGAGCGAGCGTGCTCGAAGCACGGCGCGCGAAGTGACGGTGCCGTCGCGTCGGCGATGCGTGGTCGGCTCGAATGCCTGGCCGGGCCGCTCGTCATGCGCTACGCGTGCTCCAGCCTCTGCCCATGCTCGCGGGTCGTGTGGAACCCGACTTTGGCCCAGCGCTCCATCGTCACTTGCAGGTTGTACTTGTTGGTGGCGAGGTAGACCGGATTGCCGTCGACGTCGGTGGCCAGCGACGCCGTGTGCTCCTTTTCGAAGTTCCGGCGCGTCGCTTCGTCGGGATAGGTGAGCCAGCGCGCCGTCGAGATACTCGCCGTGTCGTAGATCGCATCGACCTTGTACTCGCGCGCGAGACGGTCGGCCACCACCTCGAATTGCAATTGCCCGACCGCGCCCAGCAGCAAGGTGTTGCCATGCACGCGCTCGAATACCTGGATCGCGCCTTCCTCCCCGAGCTCCTGCAGCCCTTTTTGCAGCTGCTTCGCCTTGAACGGATCGCGCGGCCGCGCGATGCGGAAGAGCTCCGGGGCGAAATAGGGAATGCCCTTGAAGCCCAGGGCTTCGCCCTCGGTCAGCGTGTCGCCGATCTGCAGCAGCCCGTGGTTGTGGATGCCGATGATGTCGCCGGCGACCGCATCCTGGCTCGCCACGCGCTCGTTGGCCATGAAGGTCATCACGTTGCCGAGCTTCATCTCGCGTCCGATGCGCTGATGCTGCACTTTCATCGCCGGCCGATAGCGCCCCGAGCAAACGCGGAAAAACGCGATGCGATCGCGATGCTTCGGATCCATATTGGCCTGGATCTTGAACACGAATCCGGAGAACGGCGCTTCCACCGGCTGTACGACGCGCGATCCGGCGTCGCGCGGCTGTGGCGGCGGCGCCCACTCGATCAGCGCCCGCAGGATTTCCTGCACGCCGAAATTGTTGATGCCCGAGCCGAAGAACACCGGCGATTGACGCCCGGCCAGGAATTCGGAGAGGTCGAACGGCGTGCTGGCATGCTGGATCAGATCGACGTCATGCCGCAGCGCCGGGACCTCATCCGGAAAGAGCTCGTCGAGCCGCGGATTCGACAGACCTTCGATCCGCTCGCTGTCTTGCGGATCGGCGACGCGCTCTTCGCCGGGGGTGAAACGCAGCAGGCGTTCGTGCCGCAGGTCGAAGACGCCGCGAAAGCGCTTGCCCATCCCGATCGGCCAGCTGACCGGCGCACAGTCGATCCGAAGCACCGACTCGATTTCCTCGAGCAGCGCCAGCGGCTCGCGGACTTCGCGGTCCATCTTGTTGACGAAGGTGATGATCGGCGTGGCACGCAGACGGCAGACTTCGAGCAGCTTGATCGTCTGCTCCTCGACGCCCTTGGCGGCATCGATCACCATCACCGCGGCATCGACCGCGGTCAGCACCCGGTAGGTGTCCTCGGAAAAATCCTGGTGCCCGGGAGTGTCGAGCAAGTTGATCGTATGGTCGGCATAGTCGAACTGCATGACCGAGCTGGTGACCGAGATGCCGCGCTGCTTTTCGACTTCCATCCAGTCGGACGTCGCATGCCGCGAGCTCTTGCGCGCCTTGACAGTGCCCGCCATCTGGATCGCGCCGCCATAGAGCAGCAGCTTTTCGGTCAGCGTCGTTTTGCCCGCGTCCGGGTGGGAAATGATGGCGAACGTCCGCCGGCGCGCAACGTCGCGCACGAGTTCGGGCGAGTACCGGGCCTGATTCATCGACGATCCACCTTTAGAAAAACAAACGCCGCCGGCCGGAAACGGCGGGCGGCGTACGCAGGGGCGAATTATACGCCGCAGGGACACCAGGCCTTATTAATCAATAAATACAATAGCTTATATCATGTGCTCGTCAGATCGTAGCCGACAATTCGTGAATTTTCACCATCGCGCCCGCGGATTAGTCCGTTTCCGCCGAATCCTCGCGCGCCTATCGTGATGGCTTCCGGGTAAGCGACGCCGCCGGATCAACGGGCCCGCAGGCGTCCCACAGTCGAGGAGTGCATCATGTCCGAAGTCACCGCATCGTCCGATGTTTCTCCGTCCTATGTTTCCCCGCCCTCCGGCGCCGGAATCGCCGCGGCCGCGAAGCTCGTCGTCGAGGGTATCGCCACGGTGCTCGAGCAGCGCGCTCTGGCCCATCGAGCCGCATCCGACGCAGCGCTTTCGCGCCGCAACGTGGCGGCGTTGCGGGCGATGTATGTCGGCAAAGCCTGAATAAACAAGCGGCCGCGCGCGCAAGCTGTTATCATTCGCGCGCGGCATTTGCTCCAGTCCCCTGCCGCAGTCGAATCCGACCCTTCGCAGTACGCGCCGTTTGGCTGTGACTGGACGTCAACGAGTTGACGACATGCCGAGCGTTTTCCCAAGGCTGTCATGTCATTTGCTTCTCTCGGACTATCCGATGCGCTGGTGCGCGCGGTAAACGCGCACGGCTACACCACACCCACGCCGATACAGACCAAGGCTATTCCCGCCGTTCTCGCCGGCGGCGATTTGCTTGCCGGCGCACAGACCGGCACTGGCAAGACCGCCGGCTTCGTGCTGCCGATGCTGCAGCGCCTGTCGACCAGCGAGGCGCCCCCCGGCGTCCGCGCGGCGCGCAAGCCCTTGCGCGCGCTGATCCTGACGCCGACGCGCGAGCTCGCGGCGCAGGTCGAGGAATCGGTGCGCGTCTACGGCAAATTCCTGAAGCTTACTTCGACGGTCGTTTTCGGCGGCGTGGGCATCAACCCGCAAACCGCGCAACTCAAGCGCGGCGTCGACATCCTCGTCGCGACCCCGGGTCGCCTGCTCGATCACCACGGCCAGGGCAACCTGGACTTGTCGCGCATCGAGATCTTCGTTCTCGACGAGGCCGACCGGATGCTCGATATGGGCTTCGTTCGCGACATCAAGCGCGTCATGGCGCTCCTGCCGCGCAAACGCCAGAACCTGCTGTTTTCCGCCACGTTCCCAGACCAGATCAAGGCGCTGGCCGACTCGCTGCTCGATCGTCCGGCGATGATCGAGGTCGCGCCGCGCAACGCAACCGTCGACATCATTCAGCAGAAAATCCATCCGGTCGACCGCGATCGCAAGCGCGAGCTGCTCGCCACACTGATTAGCGGCAACGACTGGCATCAGGTGCTCGTTTTCACGCGAACCAAGCACGGCGCCAACAAGCTTGCCGAACAGCTGGGCCAGGACGGCATTCGCGCATTGGCGATCCACGGCAATAAAAGCCAGGGTGCGCGCACGCGCGCGCTGTCGGAGTTCAAGGAGGGCGGCCTGCGTGTTCTGGTCGCCACCGACATCGCCGCACGCGGCATCGACATCGACCAACTGCCGCATGTCGTCAATTATGATTTGCCGAACGTGCCCGAGGATTACGTTCATCGGATCGGCCGCACCGGGCGGGCCGGCGCGATGGGCGAGGCGATTTCACTGGTTTGCGTCGACGAGCACGATTTCCTGCGTGACATCGAGCGACTGCTCAAGCGGCAGATCCCGGTGGAAGTCATCGCCAGCTTCGAGCCGGACCCGCGCGCGCGGGCTCAGCCGATCCTGCAAAGACAAGGCCGCGGCCAGTCGCAGGGTCGCGGCGGCTCACCGGGCCAGCAACGCCGCACGCCCGCAGGGGGCCATGGCGGCCGCGGCCAGCCTCGCAGCACGCCGGCAACGCATGGTCTGCAGGCCGGCGGGAAGAGTCGGCATGGACCGTTCGCCTCGCCACCGAGGCACGGCGCGCGCAACGCAACGTCGACGCGCGCCCACGCGCCGAAGGCGGCGCCGGCGTTTCGCAGCGGGACCCGGGACCGATAGGCATACCGTCGGCAACACGCCGGCCGGCGAGCGTGATCTGCAGAAGGGGTCCGCTCTGGCATGGCGCTCGCGAATTCGCGGTTGGCGCCGGCGGCACTGGCTCTGATCGCCAATAACTGGAAAAATCGCGGTACGCGGCCCTCGATTCGGCGGCCATCGACGAT
>DASYJB010000200.1:0-2068 GCA_035996965.1 Casimicrobiaceae bacterium
GTCAGCGCAATCGGATCGCCGGCGATCGAGTAGCCGGTGAATTCCTCGACGCTGTCCGGAATCGCGCGCAGACGTCCGGCCAGGCTCCACCCGGTCGGCGCCCAGAATTCCAGCCCGCCGGCGCCGACGACCGACGCGTACGATAGCTTGACGCCGACGACCGGCCGCTGGACACGCATCACCGGATCGTAGATCGTCTGGCGATTCTCCGATTGGTCGGTCACCGGATTCCACACCGGGATGCGATCGCCAAAATCTCCTGCCAGCTCGTGCAGGACCTTGACCGTCTGCATGCCACCCTGGCTATGACCGATCAACATCGGACGCACGCCGTCGCGCTCGTAATACCACGCCAGCTGGCCCGCCAGCCGCTCGCTGCTGCGGTAAGGATTCTGCGACCACTCGCCGTCGCGCGGGTCGCGGATACGCGCCTCCGGATAGCCCATGCCGACCAGGAATTTCCCGAACGACTCCATCATCAGGTAGACGCCGGCGATGCCGCCGTGGACCAGAACGATGCGCGGCGTCGGTCCGGCGGCGAGGTTGTTGCGCACGTCGGCGTCGCTGATCCGATCGGGATCGAGCGCCAGGATGCGGTCCTCGATCGCGCGGCGTGACTCGGTGGTGACCTGTGGCCCGTTGGTCGCAGCCCGATGGGCGGCTAGCAGCTCGTTGCGACTGTCTATCGCCGCCGGGGAATAGGAGCTTGTCGCACAGGCGCCCAAGCCCAGCGCAACGAGGCCGGGGCCCAACATACGCAGGCAACGCTTGGCGGTGTTGTTGATATTGGTCATCGCGGCCTCCCTTCTTTTGAGGGAAGTCTCGCGCATGCGCAGCGGCGCCGCCTATCGGCCGAATGCTTTTTCGCTTGTCCGACCGCGGCGCTAACCGTGCAGGACGGACGCCTACACGGAAGGCTCGCGGCTAGCCGGCGCCGCGGCAGCGCAGCAGATTCATCGCGTTCATTGTCGAGACCGTCTCGCCGTGCTGGTTCAGAACCTCGATCAGCGTGCGCACAATGCCGCGATCCGGCTTGGACCGCGAGCGTCTGGCTTCGGTGACCGTCACCCGGATGCGCAGCGTGTCGCCGGGACGCACCGGCTTTAGCCAGCGCAGCTCGTCGACGCCGGGTGAAGCCAGGCTCGCTACGCTCGAAAGATAATTGTCGACGAACAGTCGCATCGTCAGCGCCGTTGTGTGCCAGCCGCTTGCGATCAGGCCACCGAACGGTCCCCGCGCCGCGGCGACCGGATCGGTGTGTATCGGCTGAGGATCGAATTCCCGCGCGAAAGCGACCGCTTCGCGCTCGTCGACCGCCGCCGTGCCGTACTCGTAGCTCGAGCCGACGATGTAATCCTCGAAATGGCGCTGGTCGATCGGAACGGCGAAGTCCGGCGCGCTCATGGCTAGCGCGGCACCGTCGTGCCGAATCGGGTGGTCAATCGAGCTTGCCGACGCGACGAACGACGGCGCCGAGCTTCTGCGCGTCGGCGTCCCAGAAGCGCTGCAGCTCGGGCGCATCGAGATACTGCACCGGTGTTTCGACGGTGGCCAGCGCGGCGACGAAGCGTGGGTCCGAGGCGGTGATCCGCGCCGCGTCGCGAAGCTTCGCCAGCACCGGCGCCGGCGTTCCGGCCGGCGCGAACAGTCCCGACCATTGGAAGAACACGGCGTTAAAGCCCGACTCCGACAACGTGGGCGCGTCCGGCAGCGAAGCAAGCCTATGATCGCCCCACGACGCAAGCACGCGTATCGTGCCCGCCTTGACGTGCTGGATGACGGTCGAGGGCCCCGACGCGACGGCATCGATATTGCCGCCCAGGAGCCCGACGACCGCAGGACCGGCGCCGGTATAGGGCACGTGCAGCAGCTTGATGCCGGCGTCGCTGGCGAGCATTTCCATCGGCACATGCATCGTGCCGTAATTGCCCGACGATCCGTAGCTGATCGCGCCTGGCCGCTTCCGGGCGTCGGCCACGAATTCCTGCAGCGTCTTCCAGCGGCTATCGGCGCGCACGGCGAGCACCGTTGGGTCCGCGGTGAGCCGCGCGATCGGAACGAGCTGATC
>DASYJB010000201.1:0-3355 GCA_035996965.1 Casimicrobiaceae bacterium
CGGTCAAGGCGAAGACCGAGCGCTTCGGCTACTGCTGCGTCGGCGTCTCGGAGGGATTGAAGGACGCGTCCGGCAAGCTGATGGCGGAGGCCGGCACCCGCGACGCGTTCGGCCACGCGCAGCTGGGCGGGGTCGGCCCGATGATCGCGTCGCTGATCAAGGAAAAGCTGGGACACAAATACCATTGGGCGGTGGCCGATTACCTGCAGCGCGCCGCGCGGCATCTGGCCTCGAAGACCGACCTCGACCAGGCCTATGCGGTGGGCCGCGCCGCCGTCGAGCTTGCCGTGCGTGGTAAAAGCGCGGTGATGCCCGCGATCGTGCGCACTTCCGACAAGCCGTACCGCTGGAAAATCGAGGCGGCGCCGCTGGACAAGGTCGCCAATGTCGAGAAGAAGTTGCCGCGCGATTACATCAGCGCCGACGGCTACGGCATTACCGCCAAGGCGCGCGCCTATCTGTCGCCGCTGACCCGCGGCGAAGCGTTCCCTCCGTTCCGGGACGGCCTGCCGCAGTACGTGCGCCTGAAAAACGTCGCGGTCGCCAAGAAGCTGGCGACATCGTTTTCAGTCTGACCAGAGCCCGCGGTCCTGACGCGTCGAAGAGGAAGCCCCGTGCCCCGCAACGTCGAATATTTTTTCACGCCGGTATCGCCGTTCACCTACCTCGGACACGAGCGCTTCGTCGCCATTGCAGAGAGGCACGGCGTCTCGATCGACGTCAAGCCGGTCGACCTGGGTCCGGTGTTCGCGGCGTCGGGCGGCCTGCCGTTGAAACAGCGGGCGCCGCAGCGCCAGGCGTATCGGCTGGTCGAGCTCGGACGCTGGTCGAAGCATCTCGGGTTGCCGCTCAATTTGCAGCCGCGCCATTTTCCGGTGCCGGCGGCGCTCGCTTCGAAATGGACCCTGGCCGCGTTGTCGCAGCAGGGCGCCAGCGGCGCGCTCAAGCTGACCGGCGCCCTGTTGCGCGCGGTGTGGGCAGAGGAGCGAAACATCGCCGAAGCGGACACGCTGGCCGCGATCGCGTCCGAGCAGGGATTCGACGCCAAGTCGCTGGCCGAACGCGCCGCCGCCGCCGCCATCGGCGAGCGTTATGACGCGCTCACACAGGAGGCGATCGCCCGCCAGGTCTTCGGGGCGCCGACGTACATCTATCGAGACGAGCCGTTCTGGGGTCAGGATCGGCTCGACTTTTTGGACCGGGCGCTGGCAAAATAGCATGTTTTCGCGGTTCGCCGTCCGCTTGCCTGATGCGAGCGCGACGGGAACCGCCTCCCGGTGCATGCTCGGCCGGGCCACAAAAAGATTCGCTCGCCACCATTTAGGGGATGTCCATGTCAACCGCACTCGTCTTCGCGCTCGTTTGCGCGCTCGCCGCGCTGGTCTACGGCGGCTGGTCGATCACCTGGATCCTGCAAAAGCCGGCCGGCAACGCGCGCATGCAGGAGATCGCCCTCGCCGTGCAGCAGGGCGCGCAGGCCTACCTGAATCGCCAATACGCGACGATCGCGGTGGTCGGCGTCATTCTGCTGGTGATCATCGGTGCGTTCCTCTCCTGGACCACTGCCGCCGGCTTCGCCGTGGGCGCGGTGCTGTCGGGGCTCGCAGGATTCATCGGCATGAACGTCTCGGTGCGCTCGAATGTGCGCACCGCGGAGGCGGCGCGCACCGGTCTTAACGAGGCGCTGGCGGTCGCTTTTCGCGGCGGCGCGATCACCGGTTTGCTGGTCGTCGGGCTGGGTCTGCTCGGTGTAGCCGGCTTCTACTGGTTCCTGGTGCAATCGGCGCATTACGTGCCGAACGCGACCAAGGAAGGCTTGCACGGCGTCATCGAGCCGCTGGTCGGCCTGGCGTTCGGCGGTTCGCTGATATCGATATTCGCGCGACTGGGCGGGGGCATCTTTACCAAGGGCGCCGATGTCGGCGCCGACCTGGTTGGCAAGGTCGAGGCCGGCATTCCCGAAGACGATCCGCGCAATCCCGCGGTGATCGCCGACAACGTCGGCGACAATGTCGGCGACTGCGCCGGCATGGCGGCCGACCTGTTCGAAACCTACGCGGTGACGATCGTGGCGACGATGCTGCTGGGCGCGCTGCTACTGCCGGCGTACGCCGAGGCGGCGGTGACGTATCCGCTGGCGCTCGGCGGCTTCTCTATCCTGGCCTCGATCGTCGGATGTTTCTTCGTCAAGGCGCGCGAGGGCGGCAAGATCATGAATGCGCTCTACCGGGGGCTGATGGTCGCCGGCGGTCTGTCGGCGATCGGCTTCTGGTTCATCACTGACTGGCTAATGAGCCCCGTCGTCGCGACCAATCCCGAGCTGTCGACCTGGCATCTGTGGGGAGCGGGGCTGATCGGCCTCGCGCTGACCGCGGCGATGGTCGTGATCACCGAGTACTACACGGCGACCGAATTCAAGCCGGTTCGTCACGTCGCACAGGCGTCCACCACCGGGCACGCGACCAACATCATCGCGGGGCTGGGCGTGTCGATGAAGTCGACGGCATGGCCGGTGATCTCGGTGTGCATCGCGATCCTGGCCTCGTATTGGCTGGCCGGGCTCTACGGAATCGCGATCGCCGCGACCGCGATGCTGTCGATGACCGGCATCATCGTCGCGCTCGACGCGTACGGCCCGATCACCGACAACGCCGGCGGCATCGCAGAGATGGCCGACCTGCCGGCGTCGGTGCGTGCAATCACCGATCCGCTCGATGCAGTCGGCAACACGACCAAGGCGGTCACCAAGGGATATGCGATCGGCTCGGCGGGTCTTGCCGCGCTGGTCCTGTTCGCCGACTACACGCACGCGCTGTCCGGTGCAAACATCAACGTGAGCTTCGATTTGTCCGATCACATGGTGATCGTCGGACTGTTCCTTGGCGGCTTGATCCCGTATCTGTTCGGCGCGATGGCGATGGAAGCTGTCGGGCGCGCGGCGGGCGCCGTCGTCGTCGAAGTGCGCCGCCAGTTCAAGGAGATTCCCGGCATCATGGCTGGCACCGCGAAGCCGGAATATGGCGTCGCCGTCGACATGCTGACCAAGGCGGCGATCCGGGAAATGATCGTTCCGTCATTGTTGCCGGTGCTGGTTCCGGTCGTCGTGGGTCTGTTGCTGGGGCCGGTCGCGCTCGGCGGATTGTTGATGGGCACGATCATCACCGGGCTGTTCGTCGCGATCTCGATGACTACCGGCGGCGGCGCCTGGGATAACGCCAAGAAGTACATCGAGGACGGCCACCACGGCGGCAAGGGCTCGGATGCGCACAAGGCCGCGGTCACGGGCGACACCGTTGGTGATCCGTACAAGGATACTGCCGGTCCCGCCGTTAACCCGCTGATCAAGATCATCAAC
>DASYJB010000202.1:0-1613 GCA_035996965.1 Casimicrobiaceae bacterium
TTGCTCGGTTTGTCGAGCGCGCCGGCGGCAGTCCGCGCTCGCCGGCGGAAGCGGCTGAAGCGCCGCCGCCCGAGCTGGCCAGCGCGGTGCGAACGATGCGCATCAGGCTGCTGCTCGCGGCCTTGATCGTCGCCGGTATCGCGATTTATTGGTGGCTGCAGCCGGCGTAGAATAGCCGCTATCGAATTGTGCAAGGGCACACCAGATGGACAGCGTCGATCTAGAAGTCCTTCGCCGGAGTGCCGAATGGCTCGACGCCGGCAAGCGCGTGCTGCTCGTGACCGTCGTCCGCACCTGGGGCTCGTCGCCGCGGCCTCCTGGCGCGCTGCTCGCCGTGCGCGAAGATGGACAAGTGGTCGGCTCGGTGTCGGGCGGCTGCATCGAAGATGACATCGTCGAGCGATCGCGTCGCGAAGGCGCCTACGTGACACGGCCGCAGGCGGTCACCTATGGGGTGTCTGCGGAAGATGCGCGCAAGTTCGGTCTGCCCTGTGGCGGCACGATCCAGCTGGTGCTCGAGCCTTTGCGCGGCGACAGCAGGATCGCCGAGCTGCTGGCGATGGTTGAGCGGGGACAACTGGTCGCGCGCACGCTGGATCTCGAGACGGCGAGTGTGCGCCTCGCGCCGGCGCGCGCGGCCGACGGTCTGAGCTTCGACGGAGCGGCGCTGACCACCGTCCACGGCCCGCGCTATCGGATGTTGATCATCGGCGCCGGACAGCTGTCCAAGTACCTCGCGCAGATCGCCGTCGGTCTCGACTATCAGGTCACCGTCTGCGACCCGCGCGAGGAATACACCGAAGCCTGGGACATCGGCGGCGTCACGCTGGTAAGAACGATGCCGGACGATACGGTCGTCGACATGAAGCTCGACGAGCGCTGCGCGGTGGTTGCGCTGACGCACGATCCGAAGCTCGACGATCTGGCGCTGATGGAGGCGCTCAAGTCGCCGGCATTCTACGTCGGCGCGCTGGGTTCGCGTGCCAACAACGCCAAGCGACGCCGACGCCTGGAGGAATTCGACCTGACAACGCAACAGATCGAAAAACTTCATGGACCGATCGGCCTCTATATCGGCAGTCGCACGCCGCCGGAGATCGCCGTGTCGATCCTGGCCGAGATCACCGCGATAAAGAACGGCGTCGCGTTATCCGATGTCGCGAGCGTCGCCGCCGCGAAAGAGCGCCTCGGTCCGTCGATCGCATGTCCGGTGTGATCCCCGCGTCGAGCCCGGCGCGACAAGCAGCGCCGGATGTGTTAGCGTTGAACACTTAGCAATCAGTCGCCCGGCGTCCATTGCCGCATTGCGTGGCGCCGCCCACCTTGACCAGTGCCTTCCCGACGTCGTAGCGATCGACCGCGCCGAACCTGCGTTCTCCTCCTTGGTTTCCTGATCTCGCTGGCGAGCGCCGCGACGGCGGCGCAGGACGCCGCTTCGGATCGCAGCCTGGTCCCCGGAACCGATTCGCCGGCGACGACGGCGGATGAACCCTGGCGCACCGACCGGATTTATCTGCAAACGAGCCTGGTCAATGTGCACTTCAACTACGATCCTGCCCACGTCAAATATCCGAAGCTCGTCTACGGCGAATATCATCTGAGCGACCAGTGGC
>DASYJB010000203.1:0-1727 GCA_035996965.1 Casimicrobiaceae bacterium
CGCTCGCTCGACAATGATTCACGCATCGCCGGCGGCAGGGTCGAGGGCCTGAGCGCCAGCCTCGAGCAATTGAAGAAGCTGGCGACCTCGACCAACGGCCAGGACGTTCAGCTTCGGGCGCTGGAGCGGGAAGCCAAGGCGGAGCGCGATCTTCTGGAATCCTATCTTGCGAAGTATCGCGAGGCGACCACCCGCGAAAACATCGACGCCGCGCCGGCGGACGGCCGGATCATTTCCCGCGCCAGCGTTTCCAATACCCCGGCATACCCCAAGAAGCTGCCGGTCGTCCTGATCGCGACGCTGGCGACGCTGATGCTCAGCGCCGGCGCGATCGCAACCGGCGAACTCCTGCGCATGACGGCGCCCCGTGCCGCGGCGGCGCTTGCGCCTTCGCCGGCTCCGGTCGATGCGCCGGCGGCAGCGACCGTCGTCGCCGATCCCGAGCCCTTCTTCAGCGAAACCGGCCCCGACATCGCGCCCGAGTTCACCGAGATCGAGACACTCGCCAATGATTTGCGCGACGCAGGCGAGGCGGCACGCAAGATCACGATCCTCGGCACCGCCTCGAGCGAAGGCATCACCTTGACGGCGCTGACGCTGGCGCGCCTGATGGCGCAGACCGCACGGGTCGTGGTGGTCGATCTGTCGGCGTCGTCCGCGACCATCTCCTTGAGCTCGGTCGATCCGACCGCGCCGGGGCTGGCGGATTTGATGATGGGCGAGGCCTCGTTTTCGCAAGTCATCACCAAGGACCGGCTGTCGCGGGTTCATCTCGTCAGCGCCGGACGGCCGGGCTCGGACCGCGCAGCGCTGCAATCGCCGCGGCTCACGCTCGCGATCGATGCATTGCTGCGGGTCTATGATCACGTGTTGCTGGACGCAGGCACCGCCGCCGACCTGCCAGCCGAACTGCTGACGGCGCAGGCACGCGCCGTGCTGGTGCCGGATGCATCGATGACCGCGGACGCCCGCAGCTCGATGTGCGATCAGTTGAGAGCTGCCGCTTGCTTCACCGAGTTGACGATGCTGAGCAAGCCGGTGCAGCCCGCCGATACCGTCGAGATCGGCCCGCGGGTGGTGGCGGCCTGAACGCAGATACGCTGTGGCTTAGCTAGCTGTGACCTTCATGGTGAGGAGGCGCGTTTGCGCCGTCTCGAACCATGAGGCCATCATCATCCTTCGAGACGCGCGCGAAGAGCGCGCTCCTCAGGATGAGGTTGTGGACCTATCTGCTTCGGTGAAGTGCGCTTCGCAGCTTTTGCGCGATCTGAAAAAGTGCCGGATTGTGCTTCACCAGATGCTTGGCGCGGTTGATCCCTGACATCGCGGCCGCCGCGACCTTGCCGCGCAGGCTGAGCGGGATGAAGCAGTCGAAGATCGGCTCGTCGCTCTTGCAGAACAGCCTCTTGTAGTCGTCTGATCCGATCCCGAGGTCGAGCGCGCGATAGCCGCGCTCGGCATAGTCATCGACGATATCGCGCATCAGGATCAGTCCGGGGCTGTAACGCGAATTATCGGACATCGTGTAAGTGTTGAACATCATCGAAAACCGATGTCCGTCGGCGACGCCGGCGAACAGCGCGATTACCTCGTCGTCGCATTCAAGCGCGTGAATATCGATGGCGTGGCCGCCGCTCGCAAGCGGCGTCAGGCAGGCGTCGCGAATAAAATCCTCGACGCCGGGTTCGGCGAACACGTTGGGCAGTTTCTGCTCCGCCATCCGCAGC
>DASYJB010000204.1:0-12802 GCA_035996965.1 Casimicrobiaceae bacterium
ATCGAGGTGCGATCAATCGTTCCAGGAAGGCAACAGGTCGGCGACTTCCCCGGTGAGTCCGCCGCTTCCGACCAGGTCGCTCATCGCAGCGATGTCCGGCGCGAAGTAGCGATCCTCGGCGTAGAAGGCGACCCGCTTTCGCACCGCAGCGTGCACCGACTGCAGTTTTTCCGAAGTCTTCAGCGGCGCGCGAAAGTCGATGCCCTGCGCCGCAGCGAGGAGCTCGATCGCGACGATGGTCCGGCTGTTCCGCGTCATGTCGCCCAGGCGCCGTGCGGCGAACGTCGACATGCTGACGTGATCTTCCTGGTTGGCCGAGGTCGGTAGGCTGTCGACACTGGCCGGATGGGCGAGCGACTTGTTTTCCGATGCCAGCGACGCGGCGGTGACGTGCGCCATCATGAAACCCGAGTTGATGCCCGGATCGCGCACCAGGAACGGCGGCAATCCCGACAGCGACTCGTCGATCAGCAGGGCGATTCGACGCTCCGAAAGAGCTCCGATCTCGGCGATCGCCAGAGCGAGGACATCGGCGGCGAGCGCCACCGGCTCGCCGTGGAAATTCCCTCCGGAGAGCACCTCGTTCGAGTCGGCGAACACCAGAGGATTGTCGGTCACCGCATTCGCCTCGATCGCGAGCGTCGCCGCGACGTTGCGTACGAGGTCGAGGCACGCGCCCATGACCTGCGGCTGGCATCGCAGGCTGTAGGGATCCTGAACGCGATCGTCGTTCACCAGATGCGAGCGCCGAATCTCGCTGCCGCCAAGCAGCGCGCGATACTTTGCCGCGACGTCGATTTGTCCCGGCTGGCCGCGCACCTCCTGGATGCGCGCGTCGAACGGCGTGTCGCTCCCCTTGGCCGCGTCGACCGACAGCGCGCCCGTCACGACGGCCGCGGCGAAAATATCTTCGACCTCGAACAGTGCCTTGAGCGCCAGCCCCGTCGACACCTGGGTGCCGTTCAGCAGCGCCAGTCCCTCCTTGGCGGCGAGCGACATCGCAGAGAGTCCCGCGCGGCGCAAGCCTTCGCTTGCCGCCACCGCCGTGCCGTCGATGCGCACTTCGCCCTCGCCCATCAGCGCCAGGGTCATATGCGCCAGCGGCGCCAGATCGCCGGAGGCTCCGACTGAACCCTGCGAAGGGATCGACGGCAGGACGCCGGCGTTATAGAGCGCGATCAACGCTTCGATCACTTCGGGCCGGACGCCGGAATAGCCGCGCGCCAGGCTCGCGGCCTTGAGCACGAGAATGAGACGCACGGCCGCATCGTCGAGCAACGGTCCGGTGCCGACGGCGTGCGAGTGAACGAGGTTGGTCTGCAGACGCTCGAGCTGATCGTGCGCGATGTGCGTCTTGGCGAGCTTGCCGAAGCCGGTATTGATGCCGTAGGCGGGGGCGCCGTGATCGACCGCCTGCTGCACCGCCAGCCGCGAAGCGGCGATGGCCGACCGCGTTGCGGTGTCGAGCGCTACGCGTATGCCGCCGCGCGCGATCCGGCGCAGCATGCCGAGCGTGAGCTTGCCTGCCGCAATAGTGAGCCCGGCCTCCATCAGGCCGACGTCTGGTTCGGCATGCGTGCGTCAGCCTCGATGCCGATCGTGCTGCCGTCAGTCATGCGCGATCGGCGCGAGAGCCGCGGTCACTTCCGACTCACCATCGGCAGGACCAGCCCTTGCTCGGCCGCGCACTGGATCGCGTCCTCGTACCCGGCATCGGCGTGACGCATCACGCCGCTTGCCGGGTCGTTGGTCAGCACGCGCTCGATGCGCCGGGCGGCGGCAGCGGTTCCGTCGCAGACGACGACCATGCCGGCGTGCTGCGAGAACCCCATGCCGACACCGCCGCCATGGTGCACGCTGACCCAGGTGGCTCCGCTCGCGCAGTTGAGCAGCGCGTTGAGGAACGGCCAGTCGGACACCGCGTCGGAACCGTCGCGCATGCCTTCGGTCTCGCGATTCGGACTCGCCACCGATCCCGAGTCGAGATGGTCGCGGCCGATGACGATCGGCGCCTTCAACTCGCCGCTGGCGACCATGTCGTTGAAGGCGAGGCCCGCGCGCGCCCGATCCCCCAGACCGATCCAGCAAATGCGCGCCGGCAATCCCTGGAACTTGATTCGCGCCCGCGCCATGTCGAGCCAGTGATGCAGCTGCGCGTTCTGCGGAAGAAGTTGCTTCAGCTTGGCGTCGGTCCGGTAGATGTCTTCGGGCTCGCCCGACAGCGCGACCCAGCGAAACGGCCCGATGCCGCGGCAGAACAGCGGGCGAATGTAAGCGGGCACGAAGCCGGGAAAATCGAAGGCATTGCCGACGCCTGCCTCGAGGGCCATCTGCCGCAAGTTGTTGCCATAGTCGAACGTCGGCACACCCATTTCGTGAAAGGCCAACATCGCGCGCACTTGCACGGCCATCGATGCCTTCGCGGCCTTGACCACGCCGGCCGGATCGTCGGCGCGACGGGCCTCGGCCTCTTCGAGCGACCACCCGGATGGCAGATAACCGTTGAGCGGATCGTGCGCGCTGGTCTGATCGGTCAGCATGTCCGGGCGCGCTTTGCGATCTCCGGCCTGCACGCGACGGACGAGCTCGGGAAAAACCTCGGCGGCATTGCCGAGCAATCCGACCGAGACGACGCGGCCGCCGGCGTGCGCCTCTCCGATGATCGCCAGCGCGCGATCGAGCGTGTCCGCCTGCTGGTCGAGATAGCCGGTATCGAGCCGCATCCGGATCCGGCTCGGATTGCATTCGACCGCGAGCATCGACGCACCGGCCATCGTCGCCGCCAGCGGCTGTGCGCCGCCCATGCCGCCCAGGCCCCCGGTGAGAATCCATCTTCCGCTGAGCTCGCCACCGTAATGTTGCCGGCCGGCTTCGGCGAAGGTTTCGTACGTACCCTGGACGATCCCCTGGCTGCCGATATAGATCCACGAGCCCGCGGTCATCTGGCCGTACATCATCAGGCCCTTCGCGTCGAGCTCGTGGAAGTGCTCCCACGTCGCCCAGTGCGGTACCAGATTGGAATTGGCGATCAGCACGCGCGGCGCATCGGCGTGGGTCTTGAACACGCCGACCGGCTTGCCCGACTGGACGAGCAGCGTTTCGTCGTCGTCGAGCGCTTTCAACACTTCGACAATCTTGTCGAAGCACTCCCAGTCGCGAGCGGCGCGGGCGATACCGCCGTACACGATCAGCTCGTCGGGCTTTTCCGCCACCTCTGGGTCGAGGTTGTTCATCAGCATCCGCAGCGGTGCCTCGGTCAGCCACGACTTGGCGCTGAGCCGGGTGCCTCGCGCAGCGCGTATGCGGCGCGTCGGGTCGACGCGCATGCTGCTGGTGCGGGGGGGCGAAAGGTCGTTCATTGCGTATCCCTGACTTTAGCGGCGCTCGAGATACAAAGGTTGATGTTATCGCCGTGGCTAGCCATATGCAAAAAGGCCCCGGGCCGGCCGGTCGGCCGGGAACTCGTCCCGCCGTTCGCGTATCCCACGATCGGGCGCTCGCATCGCCCCGTCAATCACACGTCAAGGAGGTCATGATGCCTTACAACACCGTCGCGGACCTGCCGAAGGCCCAGACAGACCAGTACAACCCGCATCAGAAGGAAGCATTCCTCAAGGCGTTCAACGCCGCGTACAAGGAATATGGAGGTGACGAGGGCCGCGCTTTCGCCGTCGCCCACACGGCGGCAAAGCGCGCCGGGGAGAAACCCGGTCCCGGCTAGCCCGCGGCGTCGGGCATCGGCTGCATGCGCGCACGCGATTCGCCCCGCAAGTCAGCCGACGCTCGGATCCGAAAGCCGGCCGTTCTAACTGCTAGAATCACAGCAGAGGCGATCCCGCACCAGGTCGCCGGACGACGGCTGACCGGGGGAGGTTACGATGTTCAAGCAAACTTGTGCTGCGCGCGTTCGCGCCAGCGTGTGCGTCATCGTCGGGGCCGTGATGGGGATCGCGGTCTCCGTCGCAGCGGCGCAACAACCCGCGGCTCCGCCTCCCTCACCCGCAGGCACGACCCCACCCGCGGCGCCGGCGGCCGCGACGCCGCCCGCGCCTGTCATCCAGCCTTTTGCTCCGGCTTCGACGCCGGACCAGGAGCAGTTGCGGGTCGTCCCGGCCAAGCGGTACCCGGGAAAAGTTCATCTGCTGCCGGCGACGATGGAGACGACGCAATGGGGCTGGTTCAACAACGCCCAGCCACCGGTCCTGCACGTCGGTTCGGGCGATTCGATCATCTTCGAGACGATGATGCATTCGCACAATCAGGTCGTGCCCGGGACGACGATCGAGCAGATCAAGAAACTCAGAACCGACTTCCCCGGACGCGGCCCTCACACGTTGACGGGCCCGGTGTACATCGAAGGCGCCGAGCCGGGTGATGTGCTCAAGGTGCGCATTAACAAGATCGTCCCTCGCGCTTACGGGACCAACTTCAACGTGCCGGGCATGTTCGGCGAGTTTCCTTCCAAGTTTCCCGACGGCCAGGTCAAGTATTTCTACCTCGATCTCGAGCGCAAGGTCGCCGAGTTCGCCCCGGGAATCGAAATTCCGCTGGCGCCGTTTCCCGGCACCATCGGCGTCGCGCGCGCCGAGCCCGGTCAATACAGCTCGGTGCCGCCGGGGCGCTACGCCGGCAACATCGACGTACGCGAGCTGAAGGAAGGCGCAACACTCTATGTACCCGTCTTCGTCAAAGGCGCGCTCCTCTGGACCGGCGATTCGCACGCGGCGCAGGGCAACGGCGAGATCAACCTCACCGCGCTCGAGACCGCGTACAAGGAAATGAACGTCACCGTCGACGTCGTCAAGAACATGAAAATCGAATGGCCGCGCATCGAAACCAAAGATGCGTGGATTACGCTCGGCATCGATCGCGATCTGAACAAGGCGCTTGAAATCCTGATGAGCGAAACGAGCAAATTGCTGATCGAGCAGCGATCGCTGGACAACGGGCAGGCGCAGAAGATGATGATGGCGGCGTGGGACTGCCGGATCACCCAGGTCGTCGACGTCAACAAGGGCATCCACTGCTTCAGCGCCAAGGGCGCCAAGAGCGCGCGCAAGATCGAGGCTTTGCCCGATCAGGAAGACAAAACCTACCTCGTGACCGTCGGGAAGGACGCCGACCTCAACAAGGCGATGGACGACGCTTCGTGGGCGATGATCGAGTTGCTGCAGAGCGAAAAGAAGTTGAGCCGGCTCGACGCGTACAGTCTCGCCAGCATGGTGATGGATTGCCGTCTGGCTGCACCGAGGCCCCAAGTGAAAGCCGTGCATTGTCTGGTCCCGAAGAGCACCTGGGTAGCGTCCCGGTAGATCGGTCGTGCGGGCCGGGCTCTTCGGCCTGGTAGTGGCGGCGGCGCTTGCCGCCGCTCCTGCTTTTGCCGCCCTGCACGTGGTGACGACGACAACGGATCTCGCGGCGCTCGTCGCGGTGGTAGGCGGCGATCTCCTCACCGTTGAATCGGTCGTGCCGGCCGGCGCCGATCCTGAAGCGTTCGAGCCGCGGCCCGGCGACCTCGCGAAAGTACGCCAGGCCGCCCTGCTGGTGCGTGTCGGAATCGGTTACGACTACTGGCTGGATGGAATCGTCAACCAGACGGGCGACAAGCGGTTGATGCGCGGCGGCGAGGCTTATCTCGACGCGTCGACCGGCATCCCGCTGCTCGAAATACGCGGCCAGAGCGTCGTCAACGAAGGCGGCCATGCGCATGGCGTCGCCAACCCCCACTACTGGCTCGATCCCGAGAACGCCATCACCATCACGGCGGGCATCGCCGAAGCCCTGATCCGTATCGCTCCGACGCAACGGGAAACGATCGGCGCGAATCGTGAACGATTTCTGGCCCAGCTCGAGGCGAGGCGAACGCGGTGGAACCAGACGCTGGCGCCGTTCACCGGAGCCAGGCTGATCGCCTATCACAATTCGTGGCCCTATTTTGCGCGCCGTTTTCGCCTCGATGTCATTGCGTTCATCGAGCCCAAGGCGGGCGTTGCGCCAAGCCCGGCCCATCTCGCCCAACTGATTTCCGCGGGGCGCAAGGCGCAGGTGCGCGCCATCCTGCACGAGCCTTACGAGCCGGACGATGCGTCGCGCTTCGTCGGACAGAAGCTCGGAGTTCCGCTGGTTCGCCTGGCGATATCGGTCGGCAGCCTTGCGGGAACCGACGACTATCTGGCCCTGTTCGACTACAACGTCGCAACGCTCGCCAAAGCATTGGGTGCGCGCAGTCCATGAACGATGCGCTCGCGTTGCTCGCCCTTCCCTTCGCGGCGTCAGTCGTCTTTGTGCTTATGCATGCCTATCTGGGCGTGCACGTGCTGCGCCGAAGGATCGTTTTTGCCGACCTCGCGCTGGCGCAACTGTCGGCGTTGGGCGCCACCGTCGCGTTCGCGAACGGCTATCCGGCGACCAGTGCGGCGGGATTCGGCTACGCCCTCCTGTTCACCGCTATCGGCGCCGCGCTGTTGACCTTGACCCGCGGTCTCGCGCGCTTTGTCAGCCAGGAGGCTTTTGTCGGCGTCGTCTATGTCGTCGCGACCGCCGCGACAATACTGGTCGTCGATCGCTCGCCTCAGGGAGCCGAGCACGTCAAGAAAATCCTGGTGGGCAGCATTCTTACCGTCGACCCCACCGACATCGCGAAGTTTGTCGTCTTGTATGCCGCGATCGGCTTGCTGCACTGGCTGGTGCGACGGCCGCTGATTGCATTGTCGGCCGAAGCTCCACCGGGAAGCCGGACCCGGGCTGCGGTGTGGGGATGGGATTTGGTTTTCTTTCTGTCCTTCGCCATTGTGGTAACGAGCTCGGTGGCCACCGCCGGCGTGCTCCTCGTGTTCAGTCTGCTGATCGTGCCCGCGGTAATCGGGTCGATCTTTTCAGACAAGCTGCACGTCGTGCTGCCGATCGCATGGTGCGCAGGCATTGCCGCCTCCGCCGCAGGTCTCGCGGGCTCGTACGCGCTCGACCTGCCGACCGGCGCCGCCATGGTGATTGCGCTCGCCGCGTTTCTGCTGCTGGCCGGGCTCGCGAAAGTTCTGATCTTCGCCGGCGCCGAGCAGCGACGGGCCCGTCTGCACATCGCTGCGGATACGGTCGCCGCCGCGACGCTGTTCGCGCTACTGGCGTCGAGCGTCTGGCTGATGATCAATCCCACCGGCGATCAACCGCTTCCCGCACTCGTCGAACGCGCAACCGGAATGGGTCCGGCGCAGTTTCTGGGACCGGCGGAACGCGAGACGTATGAAAGCGCCGCGCGTGACGTCATGCGCTTTCAAGGCGAAGTCGATCGAATCGACGCGATGGAAAAAGCCGCGCGTTACCAGGCAACGCCGCTGTCCGACGATGAAATAAGGCGCATTGCGTCGTATCAGCAGAGCTTTAACGAGATGACCCGCGGCGAGCGCTTCGTGCAGGACGTGCTGCGGGGGAAAGCAAGGACGCGCGAGCGCTGGATCGTCGGCGCGCCCGGCGCGCTGATTGCGCTTCTGGGACTCTTCTGGCTGGCGCGCAGGTATCGGACGCCGGGCCACCATGCGCCCGCCGCCGCGCCCAAAGCTTCGGTGGCCGGTTGATTAGCGAAGCAGCGACCGGTTTTTTCCGCGTTGCCAAAAAAAGAACCCCCGAAAAGCTCGGGGGCCGAGTAAGACACCATGAACACCTTACGAATCGTCGCTTCAGTCCACTGCGACCGAATCGACTGCTTGCTCTCAATGCCCGCGTGCGTCCATCAGGCCGCGGGCGTCTCGCTTCATTTCGGCGCGTTGGCCATTTTCTCTCAACATCGCTTTCAGAATCGTCCGTGCCAGCGATTCCGGAGCAGCGACGGCTCCCACTCGCACGACCCGTGACGCTGTTCCGGATGTCACCGTAAACACGCCGCGCTGGAATTGATACGAGGCGGCGTATTGCTTGCCGTCGGCGTTCAAGATCACCTGACCGGAGGAATTGAGCATGCCCATCGGACCTTTGTCGGCTTGTTCTGCTGCAGGACTTCGCGTTTATTGACGATCGGATTGTCTAAAGTCGTACGAAGCCGCTACGCCGCCCCTTTCCGGGACTGAAAGGGAAGAACCTTTCGCATTGCATCGACGCTGGCCGATTGCTGCGTTTGCTTGCGCAGCTCGCGGCGAACTCTTGCAAAGGTCTTGCGCAAATCCGTTTCCACGCTTTTGGTGTAACGGAACGACGGATCGAGGATCGACTTCATATAACCTCCACTTTGGTGCTGTGACGTACGAAAACATTTAACGTGCCGCGTCCCTGCATGTCGCAAAAGGCGTTCCATCGGCCGCCAACTTGCGAAGGTTCAGCCGCTTACCGTCGGGGCCTTTCGCCGAAGGCTTTGCCAACGTAAAGAATGTCGACACTTTCCCGCCACCGTCTGCGGCCACGCTTCTGTCGCCGACAATCCGTGACAGTTGAGGGCGTCGGCACCGGTTTGACCCCCGCTTGTCACGGTGTCGTGCGGCCGCTACGCTGACACCATGCTGGTGGTCCATGGCCTGACCAAGTCGTACGCCGGGCCCCGGCCGCGCGCGATTTTCGCCGATGTCGATCTGGAGCTCTCGCCCGGCGACTACATCGCCGTCATGGGCGAGTCGGGCGTCGGCAAGTCGACGTTGCTCAACCTGATCGCCGGCCTGGACAGCCCCGACCGGGGCTCGATCAGGCTCGGCGACGTCGAGCTCACAACCCTCGACGACGACGCGCTGACCGCGCTGCGCCGCGAACGCTTCGGCTTCGTGTTTCAGGCCTTTCATGTGTTGCCGTACCTGAGCGTCGCACGGAACGTCGCCTTGCCCCTTTCGCTGCTCGGCGTCGCCGCGTCGGAGACCGACGCGCGAGTGACGAGCGTGCTGGCCGGCGTGGGCCTGGAGGGTCGCGGTGAAAGCATGCCGCGCGAGCTTTCGGGAGGCGAGCTGCAGCGGGTTGCGATCGCGCGCGCCCTGGTGCACGGGCCGCAACTGGTGCTTGCGGATGAGCCGACGGGCAATCTCGATACGGAGACGGCGAGCCAGGTGCTGCGCCTGCTGCGAGACCAGATCAAGACCCAGGGCGCGGCCGGCATCCTGGTTACGCATTCGCACGCGGCGGCGCAGACCTGCGATCGCATATTGCAGCTGACTCCCACCGGCTTGCGCGCACCGCTGCCGAGCTGAGGATGGGTAAGCTCAACCTCTCCGCAGCGCGCGCCGTGCTTGCCGGCTCGCTGGTGCAGAACAAGGGGCGGAGCGCCTTGTCGGTGCTCGCCATCGCGCTCGGGGTCGCGCTCGGCTACGCGGTTTCGCTGATCACCGGCGCCGCGGTCAACGAGCTCGCTCTCGGCGTGCAGTTTCTCGCCGGCGACGCTGATCTCCAGGTGCGCGGTCCGCGTGGCGGTTTCGACGAAGCGGTCTATCCGCCGCTGGCCCGGCTGCCCGAGGTGGCGGTGGCGAGTCCCGTCGTCGAGGCGGATGCCAAGCTCGCCGATCGCGACGACGTTCTCAGGATCATCGGCATCGACGTCTTCCGCGCCGGAGCCGTGCAGCCCGGCCTGATCGCCGAGTCCGGCGACCGTCTTGATCATCTTCGCTCCGATACGCTCTTCTTAAGTCCCGCCGCGGCACAGTCGCTTGGCGTCGATCGAGGCGGCACGCTGGCCTTTCAAGCAGGCTTGCGCGTCGTGACGCTGCGCGTCGCCGGGCTGGTGCCGGCCGATGTGCAACAGCGATTCGCGGTGATGGATATCGCGGGCGCTCAGTCGAACTTCGATCGGCTGGGCCGCATTACCCGCGTCGACCTGCGTCTTCGGCCCGGCGTCGACATCGACACCGTCCGCGCGCGTATCCAGGCGCAGCTGCCCGCCGGCCTCGCGGTCCAGCGCCCGGAGACGGGCATCGCCGCCAGCGAAGGCCTGTCCCGTTCGTACCGCGTCAATCTGAACGTGCTGGCGCTGGTGGCGCTCTTCACCGGCGGCTTGCTGGTCTTTTCGACGCAGGCGCTCGCGGTCGTGCGCCGCCGTTCGCAGCTGGCGCTGCTGCGTGTTCTCGGCATGACGCGCCGCGAACTGGCGAGCCTGCTCGTGCTCGACGGCGCGATCGTCGGCGTCATCGGCAGCGCGCTCGGATTGGCCGGCGGATTCATCCTCGCGCAAATCGCGGTTCGGATCATCGGGGCCGACCTCGGCGCCGGATACTTTCGCGGCGTCGCGCCGGCGCTGTCGCTGGCTCCGATTTCGCTGGCGATTTTCTTCGGTCTGGGCGTGCTGGTCGCGATGCTCGCGAGTCTCGCTCCCGCGCTGGAGGCGGCACGCGCGGCTCCCGCGGCCGCGCTCAAGGCGGGTGACGAAGAGCGCGCATTCGCGCGGCTCTCTCCTTCGTGGCCTGGATTCGCGACCATCGGCGCCGGCGCGGTCGCGACGCTCGTGCCGCCGGTCGCGGGCTTGCCGCTGTTCGGCTATATCGCCATCGCGCTGCTGCTGATCGGGACGCTGATGCTGATGCCGCGGATCGCCGTGATGCTGCTCGCGGCCCTGCCTCTGCCGAGCGGGGCGCCGTCGCGACTCGCGTTGTTGCAGCTGCGCGGCGCCCCCGGCCAAGTGGCGGTGAGCCTCGCCGCGATCGTCGCCGCCGTGAGCCTGATGGTGTCGATGGCGATCATGGTCGCGTCGTTCCGGACTTCGCTCGATGCGTGGCTCGAGCGCGTGCTGCCGGCCGACCTTTACGTGCGCGCGGGCGCCGCCGGGGACACCGCCTACCTCGGCGCCGACGATCAATCGCGCCTCGCCGCCCTGCCTGGCGTGCGTCGTGCGGAATTCCAGCGTGAGCAGCAACTGCTGCTCGACCCTGCCCGGCCGCGCATTGTTCTGCTTGCGCGCAGCATCGACGCGGTGAATCTGTCACGGCAGCTTCAGCTGGTAAGCGGTCCGGTCACCATGGCTCCCGGTGCGCCGCCGCCGGCGTGGGTCAACGAGGCGATGGTCGATCTGTATGGTTTTGCACCCGGCAAGCTTGTCGAGCTTCCGATCGCGGGCAGGCCCGTCCCCTTTACCGTCGCGGGAGTGTGGCGCGACTACGCGCGCCCGCAGGGGGCAGTCGTCATCGAGCGCGAGCGTTATATTGCGCTGACCGGCGACCGGAGCGCTACCGGCGGCGCGCTATGGCTCGCGGCCGGCGCGAATCCGGAAGAACTTGGCCAGGCGATCGCGCGCGACATTCCTGGCGGTGCGAGACTCGAGCTTGCTGCGCCCGGTGAAATCCGCGAGGTATCACTGAGGGCATTCGATCGAACGTTTGCCGTCACCTACGCGCTCGAGCTCGCCGCGGTCGTCATCGGCCTGTTCGGCCTGTCGTCGTCGTTCGGCGCGCTGGTTCTTTCGCGCCGTCGCGAGTTCGGCATGCTGCGCCACATCGGGATGACGCGGCGGCAAATCGGCGCGATGCTTGCCACCGAAGGGTTGACGATCAGCGCCGTCGGCCTCGTCGCCGGATTCGGACTCGGGTGGCTGATCAGCCTCGTGCTGATCCACGTCGTCAACCGCCAATCGTTCCACTGGGGCATGGAGCTCCATGTGCCATGGCCGGCACTCGCGGGCTCCGCCGTGGTCGTGCTCGCCCTTTCGACGGTCACCGCGCTCGCCAGCGGTCGCCAGGCGATGAGCCGCCGCGCCGTCCTGGCGGTCAAGGAGGACTGGTGATCGCCGCAACGCGCGCACGAGGCGACGCGTGAGACGGCGCCGGTTTCTCGCAAGCCCGATCGTGCTCATCGCGGCCGGGGCGCTCGCGGCGGACGACTATCCGCGCGTGGTCGCCGGCCGTGCGATCAGCTTTCCGCGCGACGCGGGCGCGCATCCCGCCTTTCGCAGCGAGTGGTGGTACATCACCGGCTGGGTTCGCGACGCCGACGCCAATCGATTCGGCATCCAGGTCACCTTTTTCCGCAATCGCCCGCGCGTTGCGGAGTCGAATCCGAGCGCTTTTGCGCCGCGCCAGCTGCTGTTTGCGCACGCCGCTATCGCCGATCCGCGCCATGGCAGGCTGCGCCACGATCAGCGCGCAGCGCGCGCAGGCTTCGAGCTCGCCGACGCGGCGGAAGACACGACCGCCGCATGGATCGACGACTGGTCGCTCAAGCTCGTCGGAGATGTCTATGTCGCGGCGATCGCGGCGCGCGATTTCCGATTCGAGCTTCGGTTCGCGCCCGCGCAGGCCGTCCTCCTCGAGGGCGACCGGGGCTTTTCCCAAAAGGGGCGGAGCATCGAGAACGCCAGCTATTACTACAGCCAGCCGCAACTCGCCGTCTCGGGAAAGGTCGCGATCGAAGGGAAGGACGCGAGCGTCAGCGGCACCGCCTGGCTCGATCACGAATGGTCGAGCGCCGCATTGGCGCCCGAGGCAAGCGGCTGGGACTGGATCGGCATCAACTTCGACGACGGTGGCGCCTTGATGGCGTTTCGAATGCGCGATCATTCGGGCGGCACGCTCTGGGCGGGTGGCACGTTTCGCGGGCCTGGTGGAACGTCGCGATCCTTCCAGCCCGCCGAGATCCGCTTCACCGCGGACCGGCGCTGGCGTTCGCCGCGCACCGGCATCGAATATCCGGTCTCGATGCGGGTCGGCGCGGGCGGCGAAGAGTACGCGCTCGAACCATTGATCGACGACCAGGAACTCGATGCGCGCGCAAGCACCGGCACCGTTTACTGGGAAGGCGCGGTGCGGGCCCTTCGCGGCGGACGCGAGGTCGGGCGCGGCTACCTCGAGCTCACCGGCTATGGAAAACCGCTGACGCTTTGAGTCAGCCTAAGTCTCGCACTGCGCGGTTTCGA
>DASYJB010000205.1:0-2997 GCA_035996965.1 Casimicrobiaceae bacterium
CATGGTAGGCGAGCTCGAAAGTTGCCACGTCCGCGTCGTGGATCCTGCCGACGTTGTGACCGATCCTCGTGACCTCGAGCCACTCGGCATCCGGCGTCACCATCCGCCACGACGCGAGATTGTCGAGCGCCGTGCCCCACAGCACCGCCTTCTTGCCGCCGGCGTTCATCGCGACATTGCCGCCGATGCAGCTGGCGTCGGCCGAGGTAGGATCGACGGCGAAGACGAGGCCCGCGTTCTCGGCCGCGTCGATCACGCGTTTGGTGACCACACCCGCGCCGGCATCGATCACGGCCGTGGCATCACCGCGCCCGGGCAGGACGACCTTTTCGATCGCGGACAGGCGCTCCAGCTTTTCGGTGTTGATCACCGCCGCTTTGGCGTCGAGCGGCACGGCGCCGCCGGTATAGCCGGTGCCGCCGCCGCGCGGAATGATCGTCAGCCCCAGCTCGGTGCATCCCTGCACGAGGCCGCGCACCTCGTCCTCGGTGTCCGGATGCAGGACGACGAACGGATACTCGACGCGCCAGTCGGTGGCATCGGTGACGTGCGAGACGCGCGCCAGGCCGTCGAAGGCGATATTGTCCTTGCGCGTGTGGCGCGAGAGCACGCGCCGCGTGCGCTTGCGCAACGCGGCAGTGTCGCGAAACGAGCTTTCGAACGAAGCGACCGCCTCGCATGCGCGCTCGACCAGCCGCCCGACCTTCACGTCGCGCACCACGTCGTCGATCGCGCGGCGGCGCTTGTCGATCTCGGCCAGCCGATGGCGCAGCGCGCCGATCAGCAGCGCCCGGCGTTTCGGATTGTCGAGCAGGTCATCCTGCAGGTACGGATTGCGCTCGACGACCCAGATGTCGCCCAGGACTTCGAACAGCATCCGCGCCGAACGCCCGGTGCGCCGCTCGCCGCGCAGTTCGACCAGCAGCAGCCACATCGGCTCGCCCAGCAGGCGAATGACGATCTCGCGGTCCGAGAACGACGTGTAGTTGTACGGTATCTCGCGCAGCCGCGGGGTTTCGGCAGGCGCGTCGGAGAGCGTGCGTTCGGGATCGGCGAGAGCGTCCATCGCCGATCGATTCTATCGCATTGCAGCATCGCCTAAGCGCCGGTCGACGCGCGTCGGCCACGCTGCCGGTTATTGCCTTGGCGTTCGCTGTGATGCGGCGGGCGGCGCTTCGTAATTGCTGCGGAACGGATTGATGTCGATGCCGCCGCGGCGGGTAAAGCGCGCATAGACGGTCAAGCGCTCGGGCTGGCATTGCGCGATGAGATCCATGTAGATCTGCTCGACACAGCTTTCGTGGAATGCCGCGTGACGGCGATACGACAGGAAGTAAGAAAGGAGCGCGGTGCGATCTATTCGCGGCCCGCGGTAACGGACCATCACGTCGGCGTAGTCGGGCTGTCCGGTGACCGGACAGTTGGACCGGAACAGCGCGCTGGAGAGCGTCTCGTCGGCAATCGCGTCACCCGTCACGAGCAACCGGGGATCGGGTGCGGCAGCGTGGGCGGCGCCATTTTCGTTGTCCACCGACACGCCCGGTAACTCGGCAATGCCCGGCGCAGCAGCAACTGTCGCCGGATGCAGAACGACTTCGACCTCTGCCCGGCAGATGCGGTTGAGGTCCCCGGCGATCGTCTGCGCCAGGCGTTCGCGCGTGGCGATGGGTTCCTGCGCGAACGAGCCCAGGTAAAGCTTCAGCGACTTCGATTCGACGGTCGCGGGGGAATCCGCGGGGATGCGCAATTCGCCGATGGCAAGCTGCGGCTTGTTGCGCTCGTCGAGCCAGGACATTTCGTATGCGGTCCAGAGATCCGCTCCCCGGAACGGCAGCGCGCCGCGAAGCCCGAGCGCATCGCGCTGCGCGGCGCGGTCGATCGAAAAAAGCAGGCTCGCGTCGTAGCGATCGGGATAGCCGGTCGCCTTGCCGAGCGGGGAGGGGTCGTGTGAACTCATCGCTGGACTTCGTGGATTTGCGCGCCGGCCTTGGCGCGGTGACGGGTACGTCGGTGGCATCGCCGACGACGATCGGCATGATACGCTCGAATGCACGCGCGATCATGACGGCCGCCCTTCGCACCAGCTACGACGAATTTCCCTACCAGAGCGTGCCGCTGCGGCAGACGCATCCCGACCATCTGGCCACGGTCGCGTCGCTGTTCGGCTTCGACGCGGCCGATGTCGGACGCGCCCGCGTACTGGAAATCGGCTGCGGGTCGGGCGGCAACCTGATTCCGATGGCGGCAAGCTATCCGGATTCGACCTTTGTCGGCATCGACCTGTCCGCCGTGCAGATCGCCCACGGTGCGGCCGAAATCGAAGCGCTGGGATTGCGCAATATCCGCCTGCAGGCGATGGACGTCATGGCCTTCGGCGAAGCGCAGGGTGCCTTCGATTACATCATCGCGCACGGCATCTATTCATGGGTGCCCGCGCCGGTGCAGGACAAGATCTTGGCACTTTGCGCGTCGTTGCTGGCCGCCAACGGCATCGCGTTCGTCAGCTATAACACGCTTCCGGGCTGGCGGATGCTCTCCACCGTGCGCGAGGCGATGCTCTACCACACGCGCGACGTCGAGGACTCGCGGGCGCGGGTCGCGAAGGCGCGCGCCACGCTCGACTTCCTGGCCGAAGCCGTGCCGGACCGGGACTCGGCCTACGGGCGGCTGCTGCGGCTGGCTGCCGAGCACATCCGGCAAAAGCCCGACTATTATGTCCTGCACGAATACCTGGAGGAAACGAACGAAGCGGTGTATTTCGAGCAATTCGTCGAGCGTGTCGTCGCACGGGGCCTGCGCTACCTCGGCGATAGCGATGTCCGGACGATGCTGCCGATCGGGCTTCCACCGAAGGTCGACGCAACGCTCAACCGGATCGCGCCCGGATTGATGCGCCGCGAACAATTTCTCGATTTTATGAAGAGTCGCAGCTTTCGCCAGAGTCTGTTGATCCGCGCGGGCGCGGCGCTCGATCGTAAACTCTCGCCGGCCCGAGTG
>DASYJB010000206.1:0-54763 GCA_035996965.1 Casimicrobiaceae bacterium
GCGCCCAGCGTGCGCAGGATGGCGATGTCGGCCTGCTTGTCGGTGACCACCATCACCTGCGCCGAGACGATGTTGAACGCGGCGACGGCGACGATCAGCGTGAGAATGATGAACATCACCCGCTTTTCGATCGCGACGGCGCGAAAGAAGTTGGCGTGGTCCATCGTCCAGTCGCGCACCTCGGCGTCGACCGGCATGACGCGCGCCAGCTCGCGCGCGACCGCCGGTGCCGCGAACATGTCGTCCAGCTTTAGCCGCACGCCGCTGACCGCGTCGTCCAGCCGATAGAGCTTCTGCGCGTCGGACAGCTCGATCAGCGCGAGCCCGTTGTCGAATTCGTACATCCCGACCTCGAACACGCCGACGACGCGGAAGGTTTTCACCCGCGGCAGCGTGCCCGCCGGCGTCACCGTTCCCTGCGGCGTGATCAGCAGCACCGAATCACCGACGCGGACGCGCATCGCTCGCGCGAGGTCGATGCCGAGCACGATGCCGAAGCCGCCGGGCTTGAGATCGCCGAGCGATCCGGCCCGCATGTGCCGTCCGATGTCGGCGACCTCGTCTTCTCGGGCCGGGTCGACGCCGCGCACCAGCGCGCCGCGATTGACGTCGCCCGCCGAAAGCATCGCCTGGCCGAAGACGAATGGCGCGGCGCCCTGCACGTGTGTATCCTGCCGCGCGATGCGGGCCACGTTCTGCCAGTCGGGCATCGCGCCGTCGAGCGCGCGAATCTCGATGTGCGAGGCGACCGAAAGGATGCGAGTGCGCAACTCGTTCTGAAAGCCGTTCATCACCGACAGGACGACGATCAGCGCAGCGACGCCGAGAAAAATGCCGGCCATCGAGACAAAGGCGATGAACGAGACGAATCCGTTGCGACCCGCGCCGCGACGGGCGCGGGTATAGCGAAGGCCGACGAGGATTTCGTAGGGACTCAAGGCTGCCGATCGATTAAATTCGGGACATGGAAGTGTGCCACAGTCGCCTGTAGCGTACACTTACCGCCCATGTTGAAGCTCTCCTCGACATCGCCGTCCGAATCGACTGTCCTTCCGCATGCTGAGCGCGCCGTTGCCACGTCGACACGAGCGGCGCCGTCTGCGGCTGCCGGCGCGCTTGTCGAAGCCTATCGTGCACACGGGTACCGCCGAGCGTTGATCGATCCGATGGACAGCGCGCCGCGCGAACGTTCGCTGATCGCCGAGCTCGACCCCCGCACTTATGGCTTGCCGATCGACGAATCGAGCGCGTACTCGCTGGATTTTGCCGGTGGTACGCATGTCATCACACTGTCGGCATTGCTGGGCCGTCTGCGCGAGGCCTATTGCGGCTCGGTCGCGATCGACTGCGCGCATGTCCGCGCCAGCGAGCAGCGGCGCTGGCTGCACGCGCGGATGGAAACGCGCAGCGGCTGGCCCGATGCCTCCGGCGAGGACTGCGTGCGCGTCCTCGGGCAGCTGGTGGCGGCCGAAGTCTTCGAGCAGCTTCATCGCGCCGACTACGGCGCCTACAAGCAGTTCAGCCTGGAGGGAAGCGAGAGCATCGTCACGCTGCTGCGCGAGTCGATCGAAAGCGCTGCCGAACACGGTGTGCAAGCGATCGTCCTCGGCATGCCGCACCGTGGCCGCTTGAACATGATGTTGAATGCGCTCGACGTGCCGGCGCAGAGGGTCTTGTCGCTTTTCTCGGCGAGCCCGGACTTGGCGCTGGCGGCCAGGGATCTGAAGGACCATGCCGGCCTTACCGGCCGGATAAAGACCGCAAGCGGCGAGATCGCGATCCTGCTCGCGCACAACCCGTCTCACCTGGAAAGCGTCTCGCCGGTCGTCTGCGGCATGGCGCGCGCGCTGCAGGACCGCCAGACCGATGCCTCGTCCCGGAGGGTGATGCCGATCCTGATGCACGGCGACGCCTCGTTTTCCGCGCAAGGCGTCGTCACCGAGACGCTCAACCTCTCGCAAACGCGGGGCTACGGCGTCGGCGGCACGCTGCATCTGATCCTCAATAACCAGATCGGGTCGACCGTCTCGCATCCGCGCGATTCGCGGTCGACGCTGTCGTGCGCGGACGTCGCGAGAGCGATCGATGCGCCGATCGTCCACGTCAACGCCGACGATCCCGATGCGGTCGTCTTTGCGGCACGCCTGGCGAGCGGCTTTCGCGCGACGTTCGGCGCGGACATCGTCATCGACCATGTCGGTTATCGGCGCTACGGCCACTTCTTCCGCGATGATCCGACGATTACCCAGCCGGCGATGCAGCGCCGGATCCGGCGCCATCGCAGCGTCGTCAGCCTGTATGCCGAACAGCTGTCGCGCCGCGGCATCGCCGGCGAGGAGCTGGCCGCGACGCTCGCGGCCGAAGCGATGGCTGCGATGAAGGCACCGTCGCCGGACAGCGCCGCCGCGCCGCCGGCGACCGGCGTCCCGTCGCAGACGCCGGCAAGCAAGCCGGTCCGCACGACGATTCCGCTCGGCCAGTTGCGGACGATGATCGAACGTCTGGCAACGGCGCCGCAGGGTTTTGGCCAGCATGCCGAATTGAGCAGGATGCTCGACGACTGGCGGCTGGTTGCACGCGACGACGATCATCCCGTCGACTGGCGACTGGCCGAAAACCTCGCTTACGGCTCGCTGCTGGCGAACGGATTCAACGTTCGGCTGTCGGGTCTCGACGTCGGACGCGGGACTTTCGTTCATCGGCAGCACGTCTGGCACGATCAGGATGCCGACACCGATTGGCAGGATCTGCACGTCCCGCTGCGCCACGTCGCCGAAGGCCAGGGCATTTTCTCGATTTTCGAATCGCCGTTGTCGGAAGAAGCCGTCGTCGGCTTCGAATACGGCTACAGCCTCAAGTGCGGACGCGACCTCGTCGTATGGGAAGCGCAGTTCGGCGACTTCGTCAACAATGCCCAGGTAATCATCGACCAGTACATCGCGTCCGGCGAAGCCAAATGGGGCTACGAGAGCGGCCTGGTGCTGCTGTTGCCGCACGGGCACGACGGTTGGGGTCCCGAGCATTCGTGTGCATTTCTGGGGCGGTTCCTGCAGCTATGCGCCGCGGGCAACATGCACGTGGCGATGCCATCGACCGCCGCGCAGATGTTCCACCTGCTTCGTCGCCAGGCGCTCACCGATCGCCGTCAGCCGCTGGTCGTGATGACACCCAAGCCGTGGCTATACGGAGTTCGGCCGTCGTACTCGCCGCTCTCGAAGCTCACCGATGACCAATTTCATCCGCTGCTTACCGAAGACCGCGACGCCGACCGCGACGCGGTTTCCCGCGTGATCGTTACCAGCGGCAAGCTGTACTACGATCTGGCGGACGAACGCGAAAGAACGGGGCTTCGGGACCTGCCGATACTGCGCGCCGAGCAACTCCACCCGTTTCCAGCGGACGCGCTGGCGACCGAGCTTCAGCAGTTCCCGCAGCTGGCGCATGTGATCTGGGCACAGGAAGAGGCCAGGAATCATGGCGCCTGGCATCTGGTTCGCGATCGACTCGAGAGCGCGTTGCGACCCGGAGTAATGCTGCACTACGCGGGCCGTGCCGCGTCGGCATCGACCGCTGCAGGCAGTGCGGCCCTGCATGCGGTGGAACAGCGTCAGGTCGTCGCGGCAGCGCTCGAGATGCCCAGGCCCTGAGCCCTTGTGGCGACGAAGGCACCGTCGGCGAGGCAAACCACCCGCCGTCGCCTACATCGCTTTTTCGCTCTCGTCGTTGCCAGGGCGCGACAATAAATAGGTGTGCGAGGCCTGGGCGAAGGACATGAACGCCGACGGCTCCATCGGACGCGCGAACAGGAAACCCTGAAGCACGTCGCATCCGTTTTTCACCAGGAAATCCGCCTGCGCCCTCGTTTCGACGCCTTCGGCGACCGTCTTCAGGTGCAAGCCCTTGGCGAGACCGATCGTCGCTCGCACGATCGACGCATTCGCCTCGCTGGTCATCAGGTCGGCGATGAACGTCCGGTCGATTTTCAGCGTATCCAGCTGAAAACCCTTCAGGTAGCTGAGCGACGAGTAGCCGGTGCCGAAATCATCGAGCGCGATCGCCACCCCGAGCGACTTGAGCTCGGCAAGGGTCGCCTTGCTGCTGGCGAGATCTTCCATCAGCAGCGATTCGGTCAACTCCAGTTCGAGGCTTTGCGGGGCGAAGCCGGTATCCTCGAGCACTTTCCTGATCGTGCTGGCCACGTTCTCCTGCCGAAACTGCCTGCAGGAGAGATTGACCGACAGTGCGATCCGCGGCAGGCCGCGTCCGTACCACGCATTCATTTGTGTGCATGCGGTGCGCAGCACCCATTCGCCGATCACGGCGATCAGACCCGTCTCTTCGGCGATCGGGATGAACTGTGCAGGTGCGACCATCCCGTATTCCGGGTGATTCCAGCGCACCAGGGCCTCGACGCCCGCGAGTCGCCCGGTCTTGGCGGAGATCAGCGGCTGGTAATGCAGCAGCAGCTCCTTCCTGTCGACCGCATTGAACAGCGCGTTCTCCATCGAAAGGCGGCTGTGCGCGCCGGCGCTCATGTCCAGGCTGTACATCATCAGGCAATCCCCGCCGCGGGCCTTGGCCCTGTACATCGCGACGTCGGCGTTCTGCAGCAGCGCCTCCGAGGCGGTGCTCGAGTCGACCGACATGCTGATCCCGATCGATGCGGTGATATGCAGGTCCTGGCGCTCGACGACGAAAGGCTCCTTCAGCGCGGTCAGGCATCGCTCGCCCACGGTGACGGCGCTGCTGCCGTCCTCCACGCCTGGCAGCAGCAGGACGAATTCGTCGCCGCCCCATCGCGCAAGCGTGTCGCAGTCCCGGATGCACGTCTTGAGCCGGGCTCCGACCAGCTTCAGCAGCGCGTCCCCCGTCCCGTGACCGAGAGTGTCGTTGATGTTCTTGAACCGGTCGATGTCGATCATCAGCAGGGCAAGCAACGAGCCTTCCCGACGGGCCTGCGCCAGGCCGCCCGCGAAGCGCTCGTCGAGCAGGAACCGGTTCGGCAAGGCCGTCAAATGGTCGGTGCGCGCCAATTCATGCAGACGCTCCTCCATCCGCTTGCGATCGCTGATGTCGCGCGAAATGCAGAGAATGCGCTGCGTATCCTCGCCGGCGGCATTCTTCATCCGTTGCAGCGTCGTCTCCAGCCATATGTAACGCTGATCCGCGTGGCGCGCCCGATACATGATCGTCGCCAGCGGGTTGGTATGCACCGCTTCCGCGACGGCGGTGCGAACGGTGCTGAAGTCGTCGGGGTGCACGAATTCGCAAAGCGAGTGGCCGAGCAACCCGCCGGGCGGGATGCCGAGGATGCTGATCGAGACCGGTGAAGCGTAGGTAATCGTTCCGTCCGGTGCGTGCTTGGTGATCAGGTCGGTCGAATTCTCCGTGATCAGCTGGTACTTCTGCATCGTCTCGATCAGCGCGTCTTCCCGGTCGCGCAGGCGAGCGGTCAGGCGGTTGAACGCGCGACGCAGCGCGCGAATCTCGCCGCCGCCGGCGCGGCCGGCCAACGGAGCGATTCGCTCGGTGTGCGCCGAATAGTTCTTGAGGTGATCGGTGAGGACCACCAGCGGGCGCATCAGATAACGGGTCAGTATCCATATCGACACGACGACGACGACCGACGCCAGCAGCAGCAGTTGGATGAAATGCCAAGTCAGTTCGTGAATCGCCAGGAACGCCTCCTCTTTCGGATACACGGCGGCGACGATCCAGTTCGACGTTGGAACCCGCTTGTAGGTGACGAGCGCTGCGCGACCATCCGATTCCAGCGCTTCCTCGGTTCCTTCGAAGCCTTCGAGCGCTCGTTCGAACAACGGATTGACCCGCGGCGGAAACGCGCGCCGCGACAGGCGCTCCTTGTCGGGGTGCATGATCAGCTTGCCGTCCGCGGTGACGATGTACAGGTAGCCGGTCTTGCCGATCACCGTCTTGGCGATCTTGCCCAGCATCCCCGGACGAGTGAGACCAAGGCTGCCCGTAAGGATCGCGACCATCTGCCCGTCCCTGTCGACGACGGGCGCGGTTGCGACCAGCACCATATTCGAATCGCCGACGTTGGTGACGAACGGCTCGGAGATCACCGGTTGGCGCGTGCTGATCGTATCGCGCATGTACTCCCGCTCCAACGCGTTGCTGCCTCGCCGGTTGGGTCGAAACGGGCGCTCGGCGAGCTCGATCCCTTCGGCGGTGAAAAGGAAAATCGAACGGTCGACGACGGCGAACAGTCCGGTCGTGGTGTCCAGGTAATGCTGCGCAGCGTCCGAGGACGCGAGGTCCGCGGCGGTGATCTCGCTGGCGCTGAGCTTCAGGGCCGCTTGCAGCGTTATGAGCTTCTGGTCCAGGTTGTCGGCGATGCGCACGACCAGCATGTTCTGGTCGGTGACCATCACGTTCCACATCTGCTGGCGGAAAGATTGCAGCGCCGCCATTCCGATCACCAGAATGGTGACCAGGAACAACAGCGACGTCGCAATCGACGTCTTGGTGGCCAGTGTGACCCGCGCCGGCTTTCGCAATAGCGAGCGAAGTCTGTGTGTAGGGTACAAAATAGATCGCCTTGGGTTCGACCACCGTTCAACAGCAAGTCCTGTGCCGGACAATCCGCCCACGGCAAGTGCGGCGGCGTCCGCTGAATAGCGCGATCGATACCTGCCGCTGCCAGACACTTCGCTACGCTTTTGCGCGTCGACCGGTCGCCACGACGCCTTCGGCGCCGCTACGTGCGTGCTACACTCGATTCGCCTTCGCCCGCCTTTCTCCGCATGCAACTCACGCTGGTCGTCCCGGGATTGCTCGACCTCGCGGAGACCGAGCCGGCGCGGGCCGACGCCGGGGGCGCCGCGCTCGCCCGGCTTTTGGCGACCAGCCCGCCACCCGCAGTGCACGACGGCGCAATCGGCGTCGCCTGCGCTGCGCTGGGCGTTGCCAAGCAGCGCGACTGGCCGGTGGCGCCGCTGCTCGCCATCGCGGCGAATCTCGAGCCCGGAGACGCCTACTGGCTGGTGGCCGAACCGGTGACCTTACTTGTCGGCCAGCTCGACGTGCGGCTTGGCGCCGTCGTCGACGACCTTTCTGCGGACGAGGCGGCGGCGCTGGTGGCGACGCTGAATTCGCATTTTGCCGGCGACGGACTGCGCTTCATTGCACTGACCCCTGCGCGCTGGCTGATCGCCGCCATCGACGTGCAGCAACTCGTCACCCATCTGGCTGAGGACGCGGTCGGGGCACCGATATTTCCGTTTCTGCCAGGCGGCCCGGACGCGGCGCGGTGGCGACGATGGCAAAGCGAGATGCAGATGCTCTTGTTTGCTCATCCGGTCGCTGACCAGCGCGAGCGAAAAGGCCGCGCGGCGGTCAACGGGATCTGGCTATCGGGCGGCGGCGTGCGCACAGGCGCGCAGGCGGCGCCGCACATCGCGTCGCTTTACGCCGATTCGCCGCTGCCCCGCGATCTCGCGCGCGCCTGCGGCGTGGAGGTCGCATCCGCGCCGCAGTCTCTCGAGGCGTGGATCGGAGACCGACCCAAATCGCCTTCGCTGGTGTGGCTGCCCGCGATCGGCGCGAACGATCGAGAGTCAGCGCTCGCCGCGCTCGGCCACGACTGGGCCGACCCGATGGGCGCAGCCCTCGCCGCACGGACGGCACTGGAAGTACGCGTCGCGATATCCGGTCGTGGCCGGGCGTTGTCGTTTGCGCCGCGACGGCCCTCGCTCGCCGCGCGTTGGCGCGCCCGTCTCGCGCCGGCCGCGCTGTCGGCGCAGCTCGCAGCGGCCGGGCGCTGAATGGAAATAACGCGCCGCAATGTACCCGAGGCCGCCGCGACGCTCGGCGCCGCGGGCATCGCCCCGGTCATGGCGCGCATATTCGCCTCGCGCGGCATTGGATCGACCGCGGAGCTCGACAACGATCTGGCCGGTCTGCCGCCGTGGCAGACGCTGAAGGGCATAGCCGCCGCGACCGAGCGGCTTGCCTGCGCGATCGAGCGCGGCGAACGGCTGCTTATCGTCGCCGATTACGATGCCGATGGCGCGACCGCCTGCGCGGTAGCGATGCGCGGTCTCGGCGCGATGGGAGCGACGGTCGAGTTCCTGGTGCCGAACCGCTTCGAGTTCGGCTACGGCTTGACGCCCGAGATCGTCGCGCTCGCGGCCGCGCGGCGTCCGAACATGATCATCACGGTCGACAACGGCATTGCGAGCGTCGAAGGTGTCGCGGCAGCGCGAGCGCTCGGCATCGACGTGCTGATCACCGACCACCACCTGCCCGGCGAAGAGCTGCCGGAGACCGCATGGATCGTCAATCCCAATCAGCCGGGCTGCACGTTCCCGAGCAAGCATCTGGCCGGCGTCGGCGTGATGTTCTACGTGCTGTGCGCGTTGCGGGCGCTGCTGCGCGAACGCGGGCATTTCGCGAATCGCGCCGAGCCGCATCTGGCTGCGCTGCTGGACTTGGTGGCGCTGGGGACGATCGCCGACGTCGTCAGGCTCGATCACGCCAACCGCATCCTCGTCGATCAGGGACTCCGACGAATCCGCGCCGATCGCATGCAGCCGGGCGTGCGCGCGCTGCTCAGCGTCGCCGGCCGCGCGCCGCGACGGGCGACAGGCTATGACCTCGGGTTTATCGCCGGCCCACGGCTCAACGCCGCGGGTCGACTCGCCGACATGTCGGTCGGCATCGCCTGCCTGACGTCCGACGACCAGGCGAGCGCCGACCGGATCGCGGCCGAGCTCGACGGGCTTAACCGGGAGCGGCGCGACGTCGAGGCGACGATGCAGGAACAGGCGCTGGCCGACCTCGAGTACGGCATCGACGAGGATGGGTGCACGCTATGCCTGTACCGCGCCGAGTGGCACCAGGGCGTCGTCGGCATCGTCGCATCGCGCCTGAAGGACCGCTATCATCGGCCGGTGATCGTCTTCGCCCGCGCGGGCGCCGATGGAGAACTCCGCGGCTCGGGCCGCGCGATCGCCGGTTTTCATCTGCGCGATGCGCTGGACCTGATCGCCAAGCGCGCTCCGGGCACAATCAGCCGATTCGGCGGGCACGCGTACGCCGCGGGCCTGTCGCTGCACGAAACAGCGCTGGCCCGTTTCGCCGACGAGTTCGAACGAGTCGGCCGCGAATGGCTGTCGCCGGCGCTGCTGATGCGCACGATCGAAACCGACGGCGCGCTGGCGGCGGGCGAGTTGACTCTGGATCTCGCCCGGATGTGCGCCGGGCAGGTCTGGGGTCAGGGTTTCCCCGCACCTGCGTTCGACGCCGAGTTCGCAGTCACCGCGCAGCGCGTCGTCGGCGACAAGCATTTGAAGCTCGCGCTCTCGCTCGGCGAACGGCGCTTCGAGGCGATCCTCTTCCAGCAGACTGCGCCGCTGCCTCCCCGGATCCACGCCGCGTACCGACCCGACGTCAATCACTACCAGGGACTGGACTCGCTGCAACTGGTGATCGAGCACTGGCTGCCGGTCTGATTCGGCGGGCCGCCTCCGCAGGCTGGACAGAGCGCCTCGTGCAATGCATCAGAATGACGCGATACCCAGCGCGTAGCTGCCACGAATACTCGCGCCGAGGTTCTGACTAAGCCATTGTTTATGCGGCTTGCTTCCGGTGTGTCGCGCCTGCGTCGGGCGGGTCGGGGCCGAGGTTGTGCAACGCAATGAAAAAGGATAGAGTCGCCGCACTCAAGCGGGGCACACACTGTCCATCAAGACCAGGGAAGACCATGCGGCTCAAAGGCAAAGTCTCGATCATCACCGGCGCGGGCCAGGGCATCGGGCAGGCGACCGCGGTCAAATTTGCCCAGGAAGGCGCCAAGGTTGCCGTTTGCGACATCAACGAGGCGACCATCCAGGAAACCGTCGCGAAGATCGAGGAGTTCGGCGGCGAGTCGGCGGGCTTCGTGATCGACGTTACCGACAAGCAAAGCATCGCGCGCATGGTCGAGGGAGTGATGGCCAAATGGGGCCGGATCGACACGCTGGTGAATAACGCCGGCATCGTGCAGGACGCGCAATTCAGGAAAATGAGCGATGACCAGTTCGATCGCGTCGTCGACGTCAATTTGAAGGGTGTCTACAACTGCACCAAGGCCGTCGTCGACATCATGCTCGAGCAAAACTCCGGATGTATCCTCAATGCCTCATCGATCGTCGGCATCTACGGCAATTTCGGCCAGACCAATTACGCGGCAACCAAGTTCGGCGTCATCGGCATGGTCAAGACCTGGGCGCGCGAGCTCGGCCGCAAGGGCATTCGCGCCAATGCGATCTGTCCGGGCTTCATCCACACGCCGATCCTGGCCTCGATGCCGGACAAGGTCGTCAAGATGATGGAAGACCGCGTTCCGCTCGGTCGCCTCGGGCAGCCCGAGGAAATCGCGAACACCTACGCCTGGCTCGCCTCCGACGAGGCGAGCTACATCAACGGCGCAGTCATCGAAGTCTCGGGCGGCGCCACGATCTAGTGTCGCTCGGGGCGGCGCTTGAGCGCGCCTGCCGCGCTTGGTAGCATGGACGACCTTCTGACTGGCCGATCCCATCATGCGCCGATTCGCATTGCTTGCCTTGAGCGCGCTGTTGCCCGCCGCATCGGTGTACGCTCTCGACAACGTTGATCCATACATCTGCCCGACGGCGCTCCACGGCAGCGGCACCGACTGCTTTTTCGAGGCGGTTCCGCAGACCTACACAATGTGCCGCCAGGTCAAGAGCATCGAGATCATCGAATTCGGGCTGGCGGGTGCGCAGGTAGGCGTCAACGGAGCCAAGACCGAGGGCTGCATCGAAAAGCACAAGCGGCTGATAGCGCGCCCCTACCAGGCGGCATTGCGCGAAGCGGGACGCGACAAGGCGAAGGTGCAGGGCCTGCAAACCCTTTACGCAACCTGGACCAAAAGCCTATTCGATCTCACACCGGGTCCGGAAGAAATCGACGCCGGCTACAAGCAGCGCGTCACGCATCCGTACGGCGCGTTCGAACGGCAGATCAAGGCGCTGCGCGAGCCTTCGCCGGAGGTCGCCGCGACCAAACCGGCAACCAAGGCGGCGAGCAAGAAAAAGGCCGCCGCGCCGTGATCACACGCCATCGGAATGATCGTACCGCGCGCGAGGCCGACGCGCCGAGAGGCCGACGCTGAGCGACACCGAGCTCGGTTCGGTTTTCAACGCCGACGGAGCGCTTGCGCGCAATGTTCCCGGCTACCGGCCGCGGCCGCAGCAAATCGCGATGGCCGAGGCGATCGCACTCGCTATAAAGACGCGCGGCCAGCTGCTCGCCGAAGCCGGAACCGGCACCGGCAAGACCTTCGCCTATCTGGTTCCCGCCCTGCTTTCCGGCGGCAAGGTGATCATTTCGACCGGGACCAAGACGCTGCAGGACCAGCTCTACCAGCGCGATCTGCCGCTGGTGCGCGATGCGCTGCGCATCCCGATCACCGTCGCCCTGCTGAAAGGTCGCGGCAACTATGTCTGCCACCATCGTCTGGCGCGGACGGCGGCGCTGCCAACGTTCGCGTCGCGCGCCGATATCGGATATCTGAAGCGGATCGAGTCGTTCGTGCGCACATCAGCAAGCGGCGACAAGAGCGAGGTCGCCGACGTTCCGGAGAATGCCGCGATCTGGGCCGACGTCACCTCGACGCGCGAGAACTGTCTCGGCACCGAATGCGGGCATTACAACGAATGTTTCGTGATGAATGCGCGCAAGCAGGCGCTCGCCGCCGACGTCGTCGTCATCAACCACCATCTGTTCTTCGCCGACGTCATGCTGAAGGATGAGGGCATCGCCGAGCTGCTGCCCGCGTCGAATACGGTGATTCTCGACGAGGCGCACCAGTTGCCCGAGACCGCGACCTTGTTTTTCGGCGAGGAAGTCACCGGCGGTCAACTGGGCGAGCTCGCGCGCGACGCCGAGCTCGAAGGGTTGAAGGCGGCTCGCGACTATGCCCCGCTGCCCGCCGCCGCGCAGGCGCTCGGGTTGGCGCTGCGCCGGTTCCGGTTGGCCGCAGGAGAAGCGCCGGGCAAGCTGCCGCGCGCCGTTGCGATGCGGCGCGCGGGATTCGATGAAGCGCTCGACGCGCTGGACACGGCGCTGGCGGCGGTCGCAGTCGAGCTCGGCAAGCAGGCCGAGCGCAGCGACGATCTGGCGCAATGTGCGCATCGCGCCGACGATGCGCTGGCGAGGCTCGCACGGTGGCGCGATCACGACGATCCGGAGTGGATCCGCTGGCTCGACGTCAGCGTGTCGGGCTGGCAACTCCGGGCATCGCCGCTATCGGTGGCCGAAATATTCGCCAAGCAGGTCACCGACCATGCCCGAGCCTGGATCTTCACCTCGGCGACCCTGGCGATCGGCAGCGACTTTTCGCTCTATCAGCGCGAGCTGGGCTTGGGCGAGGCCGCGACCGGCTACTGGGAGAGCCCATTCGACTACGCGCGTCAGGCGCTGTTGTATTTGCCGCGCGAATTGCCCGAACCGAACAGCTTCGAGCACACCGATGCAGTCGTCGCGGCCGCTCTGCCGGTGCTGAAGGCCAGCGGCGGTCGCGCATTTTTGCTGTTCACGACGCTGCGCGCGCTGGCGCGCGCGCGCGAATCGCTGGAGACTCTGTTCAAGCGCGAAGGGATCGATTTTCCGCTGCTGGTGCAAGGCGAGGGTTCACGCACCGAGTTGCTGACCCGCTTCCGCCGGCTCGGCAACGCCGTTTTACTGGGCAGCCAAAGCTTCTGGGAGGGCGTCGACGTGCAAGGCGAAGCCTTGTCGGTGGTGATCATCGACAAGCTGCCATTCGCCCCGCCCGACGATCCGCTGCTTGCTGCGCGGCTCGAGCACATCGCGCGCCAGGGCGGCAATCCGTTCTTCGACTATCAATTGCCGCAAGCGGCGATCAGCCTCAAGCAGGGCGCGGGCAGGTTGATCCGCTCGGAGACCGACCGCGGCGTCCTGATGATCTGCGACCGGCGGCTGGTCGACAAGCCGTATGGCCGGCGCATCTGGCAGGCGTTGCCGCCGATGCGGCGCACGCGCGAGCTCGCGGACGTCCGGGCTTTTTTCGCGCCGGTGGCGGTCGAGGGCTGACCGCGTCGCCAGCGCCGAAGCAACGATGTGACAGTCGCCATCTCGTTGTCGCTGGCCTAGCCGCCTCCGGGGTCGCATCCCCGTGCAACGCATGGGGCCCCTGCCCCGCCCTCCGGCGTCGCCGGCTCAGAACGATGCTGCGAGTGCGCGCGTACACGCTTCGCCGGCCTTCCGCCTCCAGGGTCACATCCCCATGCAAGGCATGGGGCCCCTGCTCCGCCCTCCGGCGTCTTACCAGAACTGCCACCAGGGCTTCGCGCCTTCGCTCAACGGTAACGGCGGGGGCTGCTCCTTCCCCCAGAATTTCCACCACGGTCTGGTCGCGCCCGCCGCGAAGTACCTGCCTTTCGGGAAGGTTTCCTTGAGCACGCGCCGCGTGTCGTCGCGAAGCTCGATCATTCCGAGCCTGTCGTAGCTTTCCATCAGCAGCACCAGCGCGTCCTCGTTGGCGGGCGTCTTCGGATAATTGACCAGCGTGGCCTGCGCGCGGTTGACTGCCGCCACGTAGGCGCCGCGGTTGTAGTAATAGCGCGCGACGTGAACTTCGTAACCGGCGAGCGCATTGGTCAGATACCGAATGCGCTCGGCCGAATCTTGCGCGTACTTGCTGTCGGGAAACTTCGTCACCAGCTCGCGAAATGCGCCGAACGCCTCCTTGGTCATCTTCGGATCGCGCTCGGAAAGATCGGTCTCGACCACGTAGCCGAGCAGCCCCTGATCCTCGCGGAAATTGACGAGGCCTTTCAGGTAGTACGCGTAATCGACGTTCGGATGATTGGGATAGGTGCGGATGAAGCGATCGCAGGCCGCGATCGCCTGCGTTGCCTCTCCCTGGCGATAGTTCGCGAAGGCGCCTTCGAGAATCGCCTGCTGCGCGAGGCGGCCGTAGGGAAACCTGCTTTCCAGCGTGTCGAACATCTTGATCGCGCGCGTATAATTAGCCGCCTGCAGCGATTCATGCGCGTCCTTGTAGAGTCGTTCCGCGGTCCAGCCCGCGGTCTCGTCCTTGACCTCCGGCAGCAAGCTGCACCCCGCCAGGGCCAAGCACATCAAGATCAGTGACGCCACCGAATATCTGCTCAGCTTCGACATCGTTGCCTGCTCCGTACGTAGCCGTGGATTATAACCCCGACGCAGCGGCCGGCGCCCCTCTCGCGCTGACCATACCGACCGAGCTCGCGGGTATGCGGCTGGATCGGGCGCTCGCGCAACTGTTGCCCGAGCATTCGCGCAGCCGCATCCGTACCTGGATCGACGCCGGCCGCGTACTGCTCGCGGGCGCGCCGGCAGACGCGAGCCGCAAGGTCGGCGGCGGCGAGCGTGTCCTGGTGCATCCGTTGACCGATCCCGCCGCTGCCTCGTTCGCGCCGCAGGCGCTGCCGTTGACGATCGTGCATGAGGATGAGGCGATCCTCGTGATCGACAAGCCGGCCGGCCTGGTGGTTCACCCGGGGAGCGGCAACCGCGACGGCACGCTTGCCAACGCACTGCTGCACCACGCGCCGCAACTCGCCGCCGTCGCGCGCGCGGGCATCGTGCACCGGCTGGACAAGGATACGAGCGGCCTCTTGGTCGTGGCCAAAACCGACATCGCTCAAACTGATCTTGTGCGGCAGCTGCAGGCGAAGACCGTCCACCGCGAATATCTGGCGCTCGCGACCGGAGACATCGTCCGGGGCGGCGCGATCGACGCGCCGATCGGGCGTCATCCGGTCCGGCGCACATCGATGGCGATTGTGGCGAGCGGGAAAGCCGCGGTCACTCGCTATGAAGTGCGCGAACGATTCGGCGATTGCACGCTGCTCGCCTGCCGGCTCGAAACCGGTCGAACCCACCAGATCCGCGTTCACCTGACCTCGCTCGGACATCCGCTGGTCGGGGATCCGACGTATGGCAAAAGGCGCGGCATCGCGTTCGGACGGCAGGCACTCCACGCCTGGCGCCTCGGTCTGATCCATCCTTCGACAAAGAGACCGGCGCAGTGGGAGTCGCCGCTGCCATCCGACTTCGCTTCGCTGCTCGCGATTTTGCGCCGGCGCGCCGGTTCCGATGCGCGCTGACGCAGCGCTCGCGGCGCAGTTTGTCTCGGCGGGGGTCGACTGGATCGTGCCGGACTGGCCGGCGCCCGCGGCGGTGCGGGCATTCTCGACCACGCGTAACGGTATCGGCGGGCGCATCGTCGACCTCGCGCGCGACCGCGATGCCGCGGCACGCGCGCTACTGAAGCGCTTCCTGCCCGGTGAGCCGCTGTGGCTCGCGCAGGCACACGGCACGGCGATCGCGAGCGCCGACGTCGGGCACGGCAGCGCGCCCGAAGCCGACGTCGCGGTTTCGCGGTCTCCCGGCAATGTCTGTGCGGTGCTGTCGGCTGACTGTCTGCCGGTGCTCCTCGCCGACCGGCGCGGCAGCGTCGTCGCGGCCGCACATGCGGGGTGGCGCGGGCTCGCCTCCGGCGTGCTCGAAGCCGCGGTCGCGTCGATGCAGACCGCGCCCGCGAACGTGCTCGCATGGCTCGGACCGGCGATCGGGCCGAGCGCATTCGAAGTGGGCCCCGACGTCCACGCTGCATTCTGCGATCGCGACGCCGCTGCGGGCGCCTGCTTCCTCGCGACGCGTGAAGGCAAATGGCATGCCGATCTCTATGGACTCGCGCGACTCGCACTCGGCCGTTCCGGCGTCGGCGCCGCGGCGATCCACGGTGGCGGCCGGTGCACTTACACCGAACGCGCGAGCTTCCACTCGTATCGCCGCGGCGGTCCCGACCGCGCCGCGAGGATGGCGACGCTGATCTGGCTCGCGCCCGGCTGAAGCCGAAATGGACGCTCTCGTATAATGCATTGGCGATGACAGCGCTCTCTCCACTTTACGCGATCGTCGTCGCCTGTCTCGCCGGAGGCGTGCTGGCGATCCTCGCCGCCGCCGGCACGCTGGCGCTGCACGCGCGCTGGATATCCAAGCTGGTGAGCTTCGCCGTCGGCGCGCTGCTGGGCGCCGTGTTCCTGGAATTGCTTCCGCACGCGCTCGAGCACGGATCGACCGAGGGCGTGATGGCGACCGTTCTCGCCGGCCTGCTGCTGTTCTTTCTGCTGGAAAAGCTGGTCCTGTGGCGGCACAGTCACCTCGAGGCGGAGGCGCTTGGCGAAAATGGGCAACCCGCCGGCGCGCCGCATGCGCACGGCGACGGCGGTCGTTCCGGTTTGATGATCGTGATCGGCAACAGCGTGCACAATTTCTGCGATGGCATCGTGATCTCAGCCGCGTTCCTGACCGACTTCGCCCTGGGTACGGCAACGGCGCTGGCCATCGTCGCGCATGCGATTCCGCAGCAGGTCGGCGACTTCGCGGTGCTGTTGCACTCCGGTTACGCGCGCCGGCGCGCATTCGCCTACAACCTGGCCACGGGGGTCGCGACGCTGCTGGGCGGCCTCGCCGGCTACGCCGCGCTGGCCTCGATGCAGCATGTGTTGCCGACTGTGCTCGCAATCGCATCCGCAAGCCTGCTGTACGTCGCCGTGGCGGACCTGATCCCCAGCCTGCACCGGCATCCGGCGCCGGCTGCGACGGCGCAGCAGTTGCTGCTGATCGGCATCGGCATCGGATTGATTGCCGTCGTGCATCTTTGGCTCGAAGGCTGATGCCGATGAACACGCCCAAACGCGCGAAAATCAGGCCGACGCCCATCGCTCCGGTGGCGACGCCGGCGGCAACGCCGGTGGCAACTCAGTTGACCAATGAAGCGGCAAACGAATGGTCGGAGCTCGCGCATCGCTGGCAGGACGTCGGCGCGCAATGGACGCAACTGTGGGCCGACGCGGCGCTGGGGACGATGCGGACGATGCCGGTGAGCTTGCCGTCACCCGACATGGCTTCCCGGCTGCCGGCAGTATCGATCGATCCGACGGCGGCGGCGCAACTGACCGAGCGCTACACCAGGAGATTCGAGGAACTGTGGACGCACGCGGCGGAAGGCAGGCCCGCGCCCGTGCCGGCGCACGGCCCCGCGGACCGGCGCTTCTCGGACAAGGCCTGGCGCGAGCATCCGTACTTCGCGTGGCTTCGCGACGCCTACTTGGTCTATGGCGAGTATGTGCGCGAGCTCGCTGCACTGGCGCAAACCGACGACGCCACGAAGAGGCGACTGGTCTTTCTCGCCCAGCAGTATGTGGACGCGATTTCACCGTCGAACTTCCTCGCCACCAATCCGGAGGCGCTGCAGCGCGCGCTCGAGACCGGCGGAACGTCGATTGCGCAGGGCCTTTCGAACCTGGTCTCCGACGCGCAGCGCGGACGCATCGCGATGACCGACGAAAGCGCATTCGAGGTCGGCCGCAACCTCGCGACGACTCCGGGCAGTGTCGTATATCGCAATCCGTTGATCGAGCTGATTCAATACGCGCCGACGACCCCCGAGGTTGCCAAGCGGCCGCTGCTGATCGTGCCGCCTTGCATCAACAAGTACTACATCCTCGACCTGCAGCCGGAGAATTCCTTCGTGCGCTACGCAGTCGCCGAGGGCCATACGGTTTTCATGGTCTCCTGGCGCAACATTCCGTCCGAGCTCGGCGGTCTCGCCTGGGACGACTATCTCCAGCAAGGCGTGCTGGCCGCGCTCGACGTGGCGCGGGAGATCGCCGCCAGCAAGACGGTCAATGCGCTCGGATTCTGCGTCGGCGGGACGCTGCTTGCCTGCGCGCTGGCGGTCCTTGCGGCGCGCCACGAGACGCCGGTGGCCAGCGCGACCCTCCTTGCAACGATGCTCGACTTCGCCGATCCGGGCGACATCGGCGTCTATGTCTCGCGCGAAGGGCTTGCAGCGCGCATGCCCGCGCTGTGCGGCGGCGGCCGCATCCAGGGCAGCGAGCTGGCCAGCGCATTCGCAAGCCTCCGGCCGAACGAGCTCGTCTGGAACTATGTCGTCGGAAATTATCTGAAAGGGCAGACGCCACCCGCATTCGACCTGCTCTACTGGAACGGCGACTCGGCCAATCTTCCGGGCCCGATGTACGTCGAGTACCTGCGCGACATGTATCTGGACAATCGATTGCGCGAGCCTGGCGCGCTGTCGATGTGCGGTCAGTCGATCGACCTCAAGCGCATCACGATGCCTGCCTATATTCTCGCCACGCGCGAAGACCATATCGTGCCCTGGCGCACCGCATACCAAAGCGTGGCCCTGCTCGGGGGCGACCTGACCTTCGTGCTGGGCGCATCGGGCCATATCGCCGGCGTGATCAATCCGGCGGCGAAAAACCGGCGCAACTTCTGGACCAATGAGCTCTTGACCGGTGATCCGGACGACTGGCTGGCGCGCGCCCGGACGCAGCCGGGCAGCTGGTGGCCGCACTGGGCGGCATGGCTCAACGATTACACCGGTGGAGTGAAGGCGGCACCCAAAGCGCCGGGCAGCGACAAGCATCGGCCGCTGTCGCCGGCGCCGGGCACGTACGTCATCGAACGCGTGCCCTAGCCGCTGCGGCGACCCCATGCCCGCTGCCGTGAAGCCGCGGGCTGCGATACCATAGTGCAGCGAGCATCCGATCCCGGGCCCAAGCAAGGCGGGCGTCAAGCCCAATCTTTTGCGGAGAATTTCATGAGCGACATCGTCATCGCGGGCGCATTGCGCACCGCGATTGGTAAATTCGGCGGCGCGCTGGCCAAGACGCCTGCGCCCGAGCTCGGCGCCACGGTGATCGCCGCGCTGCTCGCCCGTTACAAATTGCGGCCGGAGCAGATTTCCGAAGTTATCCTCGGGCAGGTACTGACCGCGGGCAGCGGTCAGAATCCGGCGCGCCAGTCGTCGATCAAGGCGGGACTGCCTGCGGAGATTCCCGCGATGACGATCAACAAGGTCTGCGGCTCGGGATTGAAGGCGGTGATGCTGGCCGCGCAGGCAGTGCGCTGCGGCGACGCCGACATCGTCATCGCCGGCGGCCAGGAAAACATGAGCGCAGCCCCGCACGTGCTCCCGGGCTCACGCGACGGCTTTCGCATGGGCGATGCCAAGCTGATCGACAGCATGATCGTCGACGGCCTCTGGGACGTCTACAACCAGTACCACATGGGAATCACCGCCGAGAACGTCGCCAAGCAGCACGCCGTTTCGCGCGCGCAACAGGACGAGTTCGCCGTCGCCAGCCAGAACAAGGCCGAAGCAGCGCAGAAGGCAGGCAAGTTCAAGGATGAGATCGTTCCGGTGATGATCCCGCAGCGCAAAGGCGACCCTGTCGCATTCGACAGCGACGAATTCATCAAGACGGGCGCGACGCTCGATGCGCTTTCGGCGTTGCGGCCGGCGTTCGACAGGCAAGGCAGCGTCACCGCGGGCAATGCATCGGGGATCAACGATGGCGCGGCTGCGGTGCTGGTGATGAGCGCCGAGCGCGCCGCACAACTCGGCCTGAAGCCGCTGGCGAAGATCCGGGCATTCGCTTCGTCGGGCGTCGATCCATCGATCATGGGCATGGGGCCGGTGCCGTCGTCGCGACGCGCGCTGGAAAAGGCCGGATGGAAGCCTGCGGACCTCGATCTGATGGAGATCAACGAGGCGTTCGCGGCGCAGGCCTGCGCGGTAAACAAGGAAATGGGCTGGGATACGAAGAAAATCAACGTCAACGGCGGCGCGATCGCGCTTGGCCATCCGATCGGCGCGTCAGGCTGCCGGATACTGGTGACGCTGCTGTACGAAATGGCGCGCCGCGATGCCAAAAAAGGCCTGGCATCGCTTTGCATCGGCGGCGGCATGGGAGTCGCGATGGCGGTCGAGCGCTAACGCGGGAATGTCGCGCTGCACGACCAACACCGGAAACGCACATCAGGATAAAGGAGGGGACGATGGCAAAGGACAAGCAGCGCATTGCGTTGGTCACCGGCGGCATGGGTGGCCTCGGCGAGGCGATCTGCGTCAAGCTCGCCGCGCTCGGTCATACGGTCGTGACCACCCATTCGCCGGGCAACCTCAAGGCGCAGGAATGGCTCGAGACGATGAAACAAGCCGGGCACCGGTTTTATGCCTATCCGTGCGATGTCGTCGATTGGGAATCGTGTGTCGCCTGCGTCGCACGCGTCGTAGCCGACGTCGGTCCGGTCGATGTGCTGGTCAACAACGCCGGCATCACCCGCGATATGACGTTCAAGAAAATGGACAAGGCGAACTGGGATGCGGTAATCCGCACCAATCTCGACTCGTGCTTCAACATGGCCAAGCAGGTCTGCGACGGCATGCTCGAGCGCGGCTGGGGCCGCATCATCAACATTTCGTCGGTCAACGGCCAGAAGGGCGCGTTCGGCCAGACCAACTACTCGGCCGCGAAGGCAGGGATGCACGGTTTCACCAAGGCGCTGGCGCTCGAAGTCTCGCGCAAGGGCGTGACCGTCAACACGATCTCGCCCGGCTATATCGGCACCAAGATGGTCATGGCGATCCCGCAGGAGGTTCTGGACTCGAAGATCGTCCCGCAGATACCGATGGGCCGTCTGGGCAAACCCGACGAGGTCGCGGGACTGGTCGCCTATCTGTCATCGGAGGAGGCAGCGTTCGTCACCGGCGCCAATATCGCGATCAACGGCGGCCAGCACATGTTCTAGCGGCGCGAGCCCGCGGCGAGCGACCGCGCGCGAAGCGCGCTAGACGAAAAAAAGCCCCGGGTCTTTCGACCCAGGGCTCAGGCTGTTGGCTTTAGGAGGAGGAAAAGCCAGCAGTTACTACCACTGCGCTGGACCAGATGTAACAACCGCTTGACGGTCATTCACCCGATACAGGTGGAGCCAGCGAACTCTACGTTGGGACCGCCTCTACGGTTTCAAGCACCCAACGGACCCGCATTGTCTGACTGCCTTACGCGGCCTTGCGGCCCTTGGCGGCCGGCTTGGTCGCATTGGCGGCGTTGGCGGCCGCAGCACGCATCGAAGCGTCAGCAAAGCTGACAACCTGCTTGGTCGCCTTCGAGAACTGGTCGAAAGCCGCCGTGGTGGCCGCGACTGTCGACTTCAGCGCCGTGACGGCAACGTCCGAGCCCGCGGGCGCGTTCTTGGTCGCGTTATCGACCCAGACCGCGAAGCCCTTGGTGTAGGCAGCCCACGCCTGCTCGGCCAGCGCCGAGAAATCGGCTTGCGCTTCGGAGGCGATCTGGTAGACGCCGCGCGAATACCCGAGGGCGTTCTGCACGCCGGCTTCGGTCAGCTTGGCGCGGACCGCGGCGAGTTCCTGGACGTCCTTGATGCCGGCGACCGCGTTGGCGGTATAGACGCCGTTCTCGAGGACGATCTTGGCGGCCTGGAGGTTGAGCTTGGCGAGTTGCTCGGCCTTGTCCAGCGACATCGTCGCCAGCTTGACGGCATTGTCGTAGCCCGCCTTGTTGATTTCGGCGAATTGTTCGGTTGCGTTGTACATGGTCATCCTTTCCCGTTGGGTTCAAGGACCCTGAGACGGGTCCGAATACGCGGGCTGCCAGGGGTTCTTCCGGTCGCCGGCCCTTCGCCGCACGACCCCGGGACTACACCCCGTTTGCTGCACCGCACAATTCATATTGTAGGGACGAGAGAACGGTCAGTCAAGGACTTTTTTGTGCATCGCACCAATCGGCCCGGCACACTGGGAAGCTCTAATCAAACACTCAAATAAATCAGCGGGTTATAATGCGAGTTCGACGCCTCGGAGGCACGTATGGCCAAGCCGATCCGCATGATCAAGAAGTATCCGAACCGCCGCCTGTACGACACCGCCAACAGCGGCTACATCACGTTGGCGGACGTCAAGCAGATGGTGCTCGAGTTCATCGATTTCCAAGTCATCGATGCGAAGTCAGGCGACGACCTGACCCGCAGCATCCTGCTGCAGATCATTCTCGAGGAGGAATCGGTCGGCGTGCCGATGTTCTCGAGCGAGATGCTGTCGCAGATGATCCGTTTTTACGGCAATGCATTGCAGGGCATCATGGGCAATTACATGGAGCAGAACGTCAAGGCGTTCATGGCTATCCAGGGGAAGCTGCAGGACCAGGCCAAGCAGATCTACGGCGACAAGATGATGCTGACCCCGGACCTGTGGAAGCAGTTTCTTCAGATGCAGGCGCCGGCGATGCAAGGCATGCTCGGCAACTATCTCGAACAGAGCGCCAAGCTGTTCATGGACATGCAGCAGCGCATGCAGGACCAGACACGCGGACTGTTTACCGCGTTCCCGTTTCCCAATTTTGGCGCGACGCAACCATCGGGCGACGACGAGAAAAAGCGCTGATGCCGCGAAGCGCCGCAACATCCGCATTGCAGCGCGCCATATTTGCGCACCGCACGATAGCCCGATGACGCCCAAGTCCGCTCCCGCGCGCCCTCGCCCACGCCCCGCTCCGGCGCCGCGCGTGGGCTTTGTCTCGCTCGGCTGTCCGAAGGCGCTGGTCGACTCCGAGCAGATCCTGACGCGGCTTTCCGCCGAGGGCTATGCGATCGCACCGACCTACGACGGCGCCGATCTGGTGGTCGTCAACACCTGCGGGTTCATCGACGCCGCGGTCGACGAGTCGCTGTCGGCGATCGGCGAGGCGCTGGCCGAAAACGGCAGGGTCATCGTCACCGGCTGCCTCGGCGCCAAGGAAGGGGGCGCATTCGTGCGCGCCGCGCATCCGAAGGTGCTCGCGGTCACCGGGCCGCACGCCGCAGCCGAAGTGATGGCGGCGGTGCGCGAGCATCTGCCGAAGCCGCACGATCCGTTCGTCGACCTGCTGCCGCGGTCGGCCAGCAGGATCGGCGTCAAGCTGACGCCGAAGCACTATGCGTATTTGAAGATCAGCGAGGGCTGCAATCACCGCTGCACGTTCTGCATCATTCCCTCGCTGCGCGGCGATCTGGTCAGCCGGCCGATCGGCGAGGTGATGATCGAGGCGGAAAACCTGCTGAAGGCCGGCGTGCGCGAGCTCCTGGTCGTGTCGCAGGACACCAGCGCGTACGGCGTCGACGTCCGCTATCGCACCGGATTCTGGCGCGGCCGGCCGCTGAAGACGCGGATGACCGAGCTCGCGGCGGCGCTCGCGACGCTGGCCGCCGAATACGGCGCCTGGGTGCGCCTGCACTACGTCTATCCGTACCCGCATGTCGACGAGACCATCGCGCTGATGGCCAGCGACGGCGGCCCCGGTCTGCTGCCGTATCTCGACGTGCCGTTCCAGCACGCGAGCCCGCGCATCCTCAAGCTGATGAAGCGCCCGGCGAACGTCGAAAACAATCTGCAGCGGATCCGCGCCTGGCGCGCCGCGTGCCCGGAGTTGACGATACGCTCGACGTTCATCGTTGGATTTCCCGGCGAAACCGACGCCGAATTCGACGCACTACTCGAATTCCTGAGCGAGGCCGAGCTCGACCGGGTCGGCTGCTTCGCGTATTCGCCGGTCGATGGCGCGGCCGCCAACGCGCTGCCCGATCCGGTTCCGGACGCGCTGCGCGAAGAGCGCCGCGCTCGGTTCATGGCAACGCAGGAAGCCATCAGCGCGCGCCGGCTCGAGCGACGGATCGGCGCGACGCTCAAGGTGCTGGTCGACTCGCACGAAGGCGCGCGGGCGTTGGCGCGCAGTGCCGCCGATGCGCCGGAGATCGACGGCACCGTAGCCGTGGCCGATGGCGCGGCGCTCGTCGTCGGCGAGTTCGCCCGCGTGCGCATCACCGGCGCGAGCGCGCACGATCTCTCCGGCGTTCGGGCCTGACGCGGCGCGCGCCTATTTCTGCGGCAGATTGCGCAGCACCGCGGCGAGCTGCTCGAGGACGTTGCTCAAGGCGGTGTTGAACCCGCGCACCAGCGCATCGGCCGAGCGTGAGGACACGTCGATGCGCGAGCCGAGCTCGCCGTTCCAGATGAAGGTTCCCGCCGCGGCGGCGCTGCTGCTGAGAAAGAACTTCACCTTCAGAACAGACGCCGGGTGCGCGGTGTCGCGCAAGTCGCCGTAGAGCTCGGTGACGAACGCTTCCAGGCCGAAGTCGCCGTCGAGCGACGTCGACGGCGGCAGCACGGCCAGGTAGATGCCGGTCGCCGCGAGCCACGTCGCCGTCGCCTCGCCTATCATCGTCGCCGGCGAGACCAGGAATTCCTCGTAGAAGTCGGTCTCGTACTTGAGATCGCCTTCGCGGTAGACCAGCGTCCTGGCGCGGAACGGCGCGGCTACAGTGATCGCTTCCACCTTGAGCGTCGCCGTTCCCGGCGCCGGACTCTTGTTCGACGGCGGCGGCGGCTCGAGCAGGTAGGTCGACTTGACCGGCGATGGCCGGGAGAGCGCGCCGCACGCGGCGGCGGCGAGCGCCAGCGCGGAAGCGAGTGCCCGCCGGCGCGACAGGGAGACTGCTGGGTTCATGGCTGGAGGCCTTTCGCCGGCGCCGGGGGAGCGCCGAGCAGCAGCTGCGACGGATAGCGCTTGGCGTTCTCGGACAGGTCGCGCAGGTTTTCGGTGAGCTGGCGCAGATTGTCGAATGCCTTTTTCAGGTCGGCTTCGCCGCTGCCGGTAAGCCGGTCGAGGTGGGTCAGCGTGCTCTGCAGGTGCGCGATCGACTTCGCCAGATTCGGATCCTCCAGCGTTTTCTTCAACTGCACCAGCGCGGCGTCCGCATCGGACGGCAGCCGCTTGAGCGCCGGATCGTCGAGCACCGCACCCAGCCGCTGATTGGTCGTGCGCAACTCGGCGAGCAGCGCGACGGTGTCGCTGCTGATCTTGTCGACCGCCAGCTGATCGAGCTTGTGGTCGATCTTGTCCATCATTCGCGTCGCGCTCTGCGACAGCTTGGCGGTGTCGATCGCATCGATGCGGCTGTTGGTCGTCACCAGCAGCTTGTTGACATTGACCAGCGTGGCCTCGAGGTCGAGCTTCTGCAGCCGTCCCATGATGTCCGACGCGGCGGCGATGAAAGCGGTAACCGTTGACTGCGCGCTCGGAATGTAGAGATTGTTAGGCGTCCAGGTGATTGGCAGCACCGCATTTGTCTTCGGATCGACGTAGTCGATTTCGAGATAACTGGTGCCGGTAATGCCCTGCGGCGCGAGCCGAACGCGCAAGCCGCGATCGATCTCGACCTTGGCCGTGTCCGGGCGCGTGATGTCGCCGCCTGCACGCCCGCCTATCAGCCGAGGCAAAATAGTCGCCTCGATCATCACGTAGCGCAGACGCGCCGGCATCGGCTGATCCTGTTCGTAGACGTTGTAGGTGAAGCCGATGCGCCGCACCTCGCCGACGACTACGCCGCGGTACCTGACCTTCGAGCCGACTTCGAGGCCCTGGACCGACTCGTTCAGATAGGTCTCCATCGTGACCTTCGACTGGAACAACTGACCCGAGCCGAGGATCAGCAGCAGCAGCACCAGCGCCACCGTCCCGCCGATGACGAACAACCCGATCTTGAAGAAGTTGGCTTGTGCGCTCATCGCCGGTTACGCCGGTTCGGCGGCCACTTCGCGCCGGAAGAATCGCCGCACCCACGGATTGTCGCTGGTGTCGCGGAGCACCTTCGGGTCGCCCTCGGCGATGATGCCTTTGGTGCGTTTGTCGAGCATGATCACCCGGTCGGCGATCGTGTAAATGGAGGCGAGCTCGTGCGTGACGACGACGAAGGTGATGCGCAGGCTCTTCGCCAGTCGCAGGATCAGCTGGTCGAGCTCGGCCGAGGTGATCGGGTCGAGCCCGGCCGATGGCTCGTCGAGGAACAGGATCATCGGGTCGAGCGCCATCGCGCGCGCGATCGCGGCGCGCTTTTGCATGCCCCCGCTGATCTCGGCCGGCATGTGACCGCAAAAGGCATCGAGCCCGACCAGCTGCAGTTTCATCCTCGCGATCAGATCCATCGCCGCATCGTCCAGCGCCGTGTATTCCTCCAGCGGCAAGCGTACGTTCTCGAGCAGCGTCATCGAGCCGAACAGCGCGCCGCTCTGGTACATCACGCCGATCTTGTTCAGGATCGCGCGCCGGGCCGTACCCTCGGCCGTGACGATATCGTCGCCCTCGATCCGGATGCTGCCCGCCATCGGCTGGTAGAGCCCGATCATGTGCTTGAGCAGCGTGCTCTTGCCGCTGCCCGAGCCACCCAGGATGATGAAGACCTCGCCGCGATGGACGCTGAAGTTGATGTCCTGCATCAGCACGTTGCCTTCGTACCCGGCGGTCAGGTGCTCCACGGTGATGATCGGATCGGCGGGCATGCGGGGGTGTGAGTCAAATGTCGAGCAGATAGTAGACGAACGCGTAGATGCCGTCGACGACAACCAGCAGGACGATGCTCGAGACGACCGCACGCGTTGCGGATATGCCGACGGCGCTGGCGCCGGTCTGCGTCTGCAAACCGCGCAGGCAGCCGACACCGGCGATAAGGACGGCGAATACCGGCGCTTTCGCCAGTCCGGCCAGCAAGTCTTTCACATCGACCAGGCTGTCGACTTCGTGCAGGAAGCTGACGATCGGGATGTTGAAGGTGATCATCGTCAGCGCTCCCCCGAGGATGCCTATCAGGTCCGCGAACAGCGTAAGCAGCGGCATCATCAGCAGCGCCGCGAGGATCCGGGTCACGACCAGAAAGCGGACCGGATCGAGCCCCATCGTGGTCAGCGCGTTCAACTCCTCGTTCACTTTCATCGTGCCGATCTCGGCGGCGAACGCGGCGCCCGACCGCCCGGCAAGCAGGATCGCCGTCATCAACGGCCCGAGCTCGCGCAGGATCGACAGCCCGACCAGATCGGCGACAAAAAGCTCGGCGCCGAACTGGCGCATCGGCACCGCGGCCTGGAAGGCCAGGATGATACCGAGCAGAAACGAGATTAGCGCGACGATGGGCAGGGCATTGACGCCGACCTGTTCGCAGGTATACCAGACGTCCTTCCACCGGACGCGCGCGGGGTTTTTGGCCGCATACCACAGCGCGGTCACCGTTTCGCCGACGAATGCGACCTGCTCGCGTATGTCGCGGCCGATGATCGCCGCGGCGCGTCCGATCTCCGCGATGACGTTGATCCGCGCGACATGCGACTCGACCGGCACTTGCATCGCCGCCGGATCGAACTGGTCGAGCAGAGCCTTGAATTCGGGCCGCAATCCGGACAGCGATACCAGCGCATTCGCCGCGCGCGGTTGCCGCAGCAGGTCGATCAGCATCGCGATGCCCGCGCCGTCGCAATATTCGACACCCGATGCGTCGATGACGATGGCGCGCTCGGGAGCGGCAGCCAGCGCGGCGAGCGCATCGTGCCAGACGCCGGCGATCGAATAGGCGTCGAGCCGCCCGGCAAGCCTCAACTCGCGGCTACCGGCCGCGGCATCGGACACCATGAGCGTCGCCGCCGGCGCCGATGCGGTCATCGCGCCTGCGGCAGCGGTCACTACAGCAGCTCTATTTGCGTGCCGAAGACGCGGACGCGATCGCCCGACTGCAGCATCGGTTGGTAGGTCTGCGTCACCGACCGTACCGAGCCGTCGTCCATGCGCACGACAAGTTCCCAACGCTGCACGTTCAGCGCCGAGGGGCGCGACTGGTATCCCACACCTCCCGCCGCGCCGAGCAGCACCGTTCCCTGCTTGCTCAAGTCGCGTCCCACCTCGAATTGCGTGACCGCCAGCGGGGCAAGATCGGAAGTCCCGGCGCCGCCGGATGACACGGCGCCCACTCGCGTCCAGCTGTCCTTGGACGTGGCCTGGCGAATCGATGCGATCGTTCCGCAGCGATCACAGGTTTCGGTCGAGGTCGGCTTCGGCGCGCCCGGCGGCGGCAGTGGAGCTCCTGTCTGCGCGGCAAGCGGCGAAGCCGCGCCGGCCAGGACGAGTACCGCGACTACGCGGCGTGCGAGCCTTTGTCGGTACGCGCGCATCATTCGGGAAGCGTGTTCAGGTAGAACATCGAATTGAGCAGCGTACCCGGCTTGCCGAGCCCCCCGAGCCAGCGATAGAAGATGGCGTCGATGTCGCCGCTACGATAGATTCCGGCCAGTGCGCGATTCACCGCCAGCCGGAAATCCGGGTCGTCGCGGCGCAGCACGAGCGCGTAAGGCTCGAACGAAAAATCGCTCTCCAGCATGACGAGTTGCGCGGGGTTATCGCTGCGGGCGCGCAACGATATCAGCACGATGCGATCGCCGGCATATCCGACAACCTTGCCCGACGCGAGCAGTGCGAGGCCGGCGGGAGGGTCGGTGACCGGGACAAGCTCGGCGCTTGCACCGACGATGGCCAACTCGCGCTTGAGCGCCATCTCGGTGGTCGTCCCCGGGATCACCGCCACGCGCTTGCCGCCGAGATCCTTGAGCTGCGTCAGCTTCGCGTCGACGGTCATCAGCACGCTGCCTCCGTCGACGAATATCGGCAGGCTGAAATCCACCTTTTCGTAGCGCGAAAGCGAGATCGACGTCGTGCCGCATTCAAGATCGACCCTGCCTTTGGCCACGGCGTCTAGCCTATCGGCGGCGTCGAGCGGCGTCCATTCCGTCCTGAGCTTCGTCAGCCCGAGCTGCTTCTGTATCGCGGCGGCGATGCGATCGCACAGCTCGACGCTGTATCCCCGCACCATGTCGCGCTCCCGGAACGAGAAGGGCGTGGCGTTGCTGCGATAGCCGAGGCGGATCACGCCGTCGCTGCGAATCCGCTCCAGCGTGCGCAACGGCTCGGTTGCGGCAAGCGCGGTGCCGAGACACAGAGCGAGGCACACCGCGATGCAAAGCTGGACTGGGCCGGCGCCAAGGCGACTCGACATCGTTCTCCCCCGATGGTGATCCTGCGGGCGCCGCGAGTGGCCGACGGACCGGCAAGTGCGTCGAAGTCTAGCATGGGCCAGCGCACTGCTACGACTCGGCCCGCTCGCCGCGACGCCGGCGTCAGTGATAACCCTCGCCCGCCCGCACCTTGCCGCGAAACACCCAGTACGACCATCCGGTATACATGACGATGATCGGCAGCAGGAACAATGTGCCGATCATCAGGAAGGCCTGCGATTTCGGCGATGATGCCGCGGCCCAGAGCGTGACCGAGTAAGGAACGATCATCGGCAGAATGCTGATTCCCAAGCCCAGATAGCACATCCCGAAAAGCGCCAGCGCGAGCAGAAACGGCGTCGCTTCACGGCCCGATTTGAGCGCACGCAGCAGCCAGACGAACAATGCCAGCGTGATCACCGGCACCGGCGAGAGCAGCAGAAGATTGGGCCAGGCGAACCAGCGGTGCTGGATTTGCGGCTGGATCAGCGGTGTCCACACACTGACCATCGCGATGAACGCGGCGACGCCCAAGGCGAGCAGTCTTGCTTTGCCGCGCGCCCAGTTCTGCAGTTCGCCTTCGGTTTTCATCACCAGCCAGCAGGCGCCGATCAGCCCGTAGCCTGCGATCAGTCCCACACCGGTGAGCACGGCGAACGGCGTCGCCCATTCGAAGCTGCCGCCGCTGAAATGCCGTCCCTCGACCGGGATGCCCTGCACGTAAGTACCGAGGACGATCCCCTGCGCGAAGGTGGCGATAAGCGATCCCACGTGGAACGACCAGTCCCACCGCCGCTTGCGCGTCGACATGTGGCGAAATTCGAACGCAACGCCGCGAAACAACAACCCGATCAGCATGAACAGGATCGGGAAATACACCGCCGGGATGATGATGGCGAAGGCCAGAGGAAAAGCGGCCAGCAGCGCGATTCCTCCCATGACCAGCCAGGTCTCATTACCGTCCCAGATCGGTGCGACCGAATCCATCATCTGGTCGCGGCTCGCGTCATCCGGGGCGAACGGCGACAGGATGCCGACGCCCAGATCGAAGCCGTCCAGCAGCACGTACATGAACACTGCAAGGGCGAGGATGCCGGCCCAGAGCGGAACGAGATCGAGCGCCACAGCGTGGCCCTTATTCGACTTCCGCCGCCGACATCGGCCGGGCCGGCGTGCCCTGGACGCGGCGCCCGGCGTCCGGCGCCTTGTCGACCGGGCCCGCGCGCAGGAAGCGCACCATGAAAAATCCGCCGATGCCGAAGATGACGATATAGGCGATGACGTACACGATCAGCGACGCAAGGACGTCGCTGCCGGTAAGCGATGGCGTGACCGAATCCTTCGTTCGCAGCAATCCGTACACCGTCCACGGCTGCCGCCCCACTTCGGTCGTCACCCAGCCGGCGATCACCGCGACGAACCCCAGCGGCGACGCTATTTCGCACAGCTTGTGGAACCAGCGCGAACGATCGAGCTCGCCGTGCGCCCAGACCCACCAGCTGCACACGGTCAGCGCCAGCATCGCCAGGCCGATGCCAACCATCAGCCGGAATGAAAAGAACGGTATCGCCACCGGCGGCCGGTCCTCGGGACGCCATTCCTTCAGTCCCTTGACGACGCCGTCGGGGTCGTGCGTCAGAATCAGCGAGCCCAGCACCGGGACCGCGACTTCAAATCGATTCGCTTCGGCGCGCTCGTCCGGCCACGCGAACAGCAACAACGGCATGCGGCTTTGCGTTTCCCAGTTGGCTTCCATCGCCGCGAGCTTCGCCGGCTGGTGCTCGCGCGTATTGAGCCCGTGCATGTCGCCGAGCAACATCTGCAGCGGCACCAGCAAGCTCAACAGGCCAAAGGCCATCTTCAGCATCGTCGCGCCTTCCTCGCGGAAACGGCCGGCGCGCAGGTGATACGCGGCGACGCCCGCGACGACCAGCGCGGTGGTGATGAAAAATGCGACCGCCGTGTGCGTCAGCCTGTATGGAAACGATGGGTTGAATATCACCGCAAACCAGTCCTCGGGCAGGAAGCGACCGTCGGCGACCGAATACCCGGTAGGCGTCTGCATCCAGCTGTTCAAGGCGAGGATCCAGAAAGTCGAGAACAGCGTTCCCGCCGCGACCATCAGCGCCGCGAAAAAGTGAACCCAAGGGGGCACGCGCGCACGCCCGAACAGCAGCACACCGAGAAAGCCGGCCTCGAGGAAGAATGCCGTCAGGCCCTCGTACGCCATCAGGGGGCCGGAGATGTCGGCGGTGGCGTCGGAAAAGCGACTCCAATTGGTGCCGAACTGGAACGGCATGACAATACCCGAGACGACGCCCATGCCGAACGAGACCGCGAAGACCCTGAGCCAGAACTTGGACAGCCGCAGGTATACCGACCGCCCGGTCGTCAGGTGCAGGCCTTCGAGCACGGCGATATATGCGGCCAGCCCGACGGTGAATGCCGGCAGCAGTATGTGCAGCGCGATGACCCAGAAGAATTGCAGCCGCGAAAGCAGCACCGCGTCGAGCGCCATCGCCTCTTAAGCCATGACGGGTTGCGAGTCGCCACTATAGCATTCGGCCGTAAATACCATACGAGGGCGCGGCGGAATATAATGCCAACGCAGCCCCGATGAACCCCATCGCATCCGAAGGGAGGAAGCCATGTCGAAGTCCAAAATATCGCTCATCGCAGTCCATGCATTCGCATCGATCTTGCTGGCCGCTGCGGTGCCCGCGGCACTCGCGCAGTCTGACCAAACCGGCAAAGGGCCGGCGACGCCTGCGGCCCCCCGCGCCAAGCCGACACCGCAATCACTGGTCGACGCCGCCGATCGAACGTTCGGTAATTTCATGCGCGACCCGCAAATGACCTGGCTGCACGACAACATCCGTCACGCGAAGGGGATATTGATCGCGCCGGAAGTCGCCAAGGCAGGGTTCATCTTCGGCGGCTCGGGCGGACGCGCGGTGCTACTGGTGCGCAATGCCAAGACCGGCAAGTGGATGGGCCCGGCGTTCTACACGCTGGCGACCGCGAGCGTCGGCTTCCAGGCCGGGGTATCGGTCTCGGAGATGATGACCTTGGTCATGACCGACAAGGGGCTCAATTCGCTGCTGTCCAACTCGTTCAAGATGGGACCGGATGCAAGCGTCGCGGCCGGACCGGTCGGCGCCGGCGCCAAGGCGGACATCATCACCGACCTCGTCACCTACAGCCGGTCGAAGGGCATCTACGGTGGCATCAACCTGGACGGGACCGTGGTCGCGACTTCCGATGAATGGAACGAAGCGTATTACGGCAAGAAGGGGATACATGCGCCGGACATCCTGATTCGGGGTACCGTGCGCAGCAAGGGCGCGGACCGGCTGACCGCCGACGTCGCGCGCGCCGCCGGCAAGAAGTGAACGACCGGCGGCGCCTGGCCATCGGGGTCGAGCGCCGCCGCACGCGGTGCAGGGAACATCCGCGCACCGCCACGATGGGTTCCCGGCGCCGCTGACACGATGGACGCGGCGCCGGCACCCCGCCTTCAGCTTTCCGGCATCACCAAGCGTTTCCCGGCGGTCGTCGCCAACGACGGCATCGATCTCACGGTCATGCCCGGTGAAATCCATGCGGTGCTCGGCGAAAACGGCGCCGGCAAATCGACGCTGGTCAAGATCGTCTACGGCGTCGTCCGGCCCGACGCGGGGACGATACGCTGGAACGGCGAAGCGGTTTTCATCGACAGCCCGGCGAAGGCACGCGCGATCGGCATCGGCATGGTGTTCCAGCAGTTCTCGCTGTTCGAGACGCTCACCGTCGCCGAAAACATCGCCCTGGCGCTCGACAAGAGCCGCGGCGGACGCGAGCTCGACACGCGGATTCGCGAGACTTCCGCACGGTACGGGCTGGCGCTCGATCCGCGCCGCCACATCCACACGCTGTCGGTAGGCGAGCGTCAGCGCGTCGAGATCGTGCGCTGCCTTCTGCAGACGCCCGAGCTGCTGATCATGGACGAACCGACGTCGGTGCTGACGCCGGCGGCGATCGGCGCGCTGTTCGGCACGCTCCGGCGCCTGGCCGACGAAGGCTGTTCGATCCTCTACATCAGTCACAAGCTCGACGAGATCCGCACGCTGTGCGACCGCGCGACGGTCCTGCGCGCGGGAAGGGTCACCGGCAATTGCGATCCGCGCCGGCAGAGCAGCGCCGATCTTGCGCGCCTGATGATCGGCCACGACCTGCCGCATCCGCAGCACCGCGCCGCGGCCGTGCGCGGCGACGGACTGCTCGAGGTGCGCAATCTGTCGCTCGCCGCCGAAGACCCTTTTGGCACCGAGCTCAGCGGCATCGATCTTAGAGTCGGCGGCGGCGAGATCGTCGGCATCGCCGGGATTTCCGGCAATGGCCAGAAGGAACTGATTGCCGCGCTGGCAGGCGAGCGCCTGGTCGATGCGGCGGAGGCGATCGTCCTCAACGGGATTCCGGCCGGCCGGCTCGACGCGGCCGCGCGCCGGGCGCTGGGCCTTTGCTATGTTCCGGAAGAGCGCGATGGCCACGGTGCCGTGCCGGAGATGTCGCTCGAAGAAAACGCACTGCTGACCGCCTACGGACAGCAGCTGGTCACGCGGCAGGGCCTGATACGGCAGCGCGCAGTGCGCGCGTTCGCGCAGGCGACGATCGCGAGGTTCGACGTCAGGACGGCCGGTCCCGAGGCGGCGGCGCGCAGCCTGTCCGGCGGCAATCTGCAGAAATTCATCGTCGGACGCGAGATTCTGCAAGCGCCGCGCGTGATGATTGCCGCGCAGCCGACCTGGGGCGTCGACATCGGGGCCTCGGCCGAGATCCGACAGGCGCTTATCGATCTGCGCGATGCGGGCGTGGCCGTGCTGCTCGTGTCCGAGGAGATCGAGGAGCTGTTCGAGGTCTGCGACAAGGTCGCCGTGATGACGCAGGGCCGCCTGTCGCCGGTCAAGCCGATAAGGGAGACCGACGCCGAGGAGCTGGGGCTGCTGATGGGCGGATCGTTCGTCACCGCGGAGAACCTGCCGTCGCTCGCGACGCGCGACCAACCATGATGATCGCACTGGAGGCGCGGCCCGAGCCGTCGCGACTGATGGCCTGGGCGTCACCGCTGCTGGCCGCCGCAGCAACCCTTGTCGCCGGCTTTGTCCTCTTTTCGCTGCTCGGCAAGAATCCGGTCGATGCATTCTTCGTCTTCTTCATCGAGCCGGTCGCCACCCGCTACGGCGTCGGCGAGCTGCTGCTCAAGGCGTCGCCACTGATGCTGTGCGCCCTCGGCCTCGCCGTCGGCTACCGCGCCAATGTCTGGAACATCGGTGCCGAAGGCCAGCTGACCATAGGCGCGATATGCGGCGGCGGTCTGGCGCTGTGGCTGCCACAGTTGAACGGCGCGCTTTTACTGCCGCTGATGATCGCCGCGGGGGCCGCAGGCGGCATCACTTGGGCCGCGATCCCGGCATGGCTGCGCACGCGCTTCAACGCCAACGAGATTCTTACCAGCCTGATGCTCGTCTATATCGCGGTGTTGGTGCTGTCCTACCTGGTTCAGGGACCGTGGCGCGATCCCGAAGGCTTCAACTTTCCGCAGTCGAGCCTGTTCGGAGACAACGCGCTGCTCCCGCTGCTGTTGCCCGGCACGCGACTCAACGTCGGCTTCCTGCTCGCCGTGGCGGTCATCGCGGGAGGCTGGCTGTTCACCGCGCGCACGCTGGCCGGATTTCGCATGCGGGTCGCGGGCCTCGCGCCGCGCGCGGCGAGCTATGCCGGCATCTCCGCCGGGCGGACCGTGTGGATCGGCATGCTCGCCGGCGGCGCAACTGCAGGCATCGCTGGAGTCGGCGAAGTCGCGGGGCCGATCGGGCAGCTGCTGCCTTCGATATCGCCGGGTTACGGTTTCGCCGCGATCATCGTCGCATTCGTCGGTCGGCTGCATCCGCTGGGCATCGCTCTGGCGAGCCTGCTGATGTCGCTGCTCTACCTCGGCGGCGAAGCCGCGCAGATCGGATTGGAATTGCCTTCGGCGGTGACGCGGCTGTTCCAGGGAATGCTCCTTTTCTTCCTGCTCGCCGCCGACGTGTTCATCGGCTACCGCCTGCGCTTCCGACGCAGTCCCGGCCCCGCAGCGGTTGCCGTCGAGAGCCCCGCCCGATGATCGATCATGCGATCACGCTCTTTGCGCTGACGCTCGCCGCCGGGACGGTGCTGGTATTCGCGGCGCTGGGCGAGCTGGTCACCGAGAAAGCCGGCGTGCTGAACCTGGGCGTCGAAGGCATGATGCTGGTCGGTGCGGTCGGCGCGTTCATCGTCGCCGACGAAACCGCGCACAACTGGCTCGGCGTCCTCGCCGGCACGCTGGCCGGCGGCGCGCTGTCGCTGATATTCGCCGTGCTGACCTTGTCGCTGATGGCCAATCAGGTCGCGGCGGGGCTTGCGCTTTCGCTCTTCGGGATCGGCTTGTCGGCGTTCGTCGGCTTGAGCCATGTCGGTCATGTCGTCGATCCGATCGAGCCGCTGGCGGTGCCGGTGCTCTCCGGGCTACCCGTCGTCGGCCGGCTGCTGTTCGCCCACAGTCCGTTCGTCTATCTGTCGTTCGTCCTTTTCGCGCTGGTGCAATGGTTTCTGTCCGGCACGCGCGCCGGCCTGATCCTCCGCGCGATCGGCGAGTCGCCGCAATCGGCGCATGCGATCGGCCACAAAGTCATCGCCGTGCGCTATGCCGCCGTCGCATTCGGCGGCGCTTGCGCGGGCTTGAGCGGTGCGTACATGGCGCTGGCGTACGCGCCGATGTGGACCGAGGGCATGACCGCGGGACGCGGCTGGATCGCGCTGGCGCTGGTCGTGTTCGCAAACTGGAAGCCCTGGCGCGTCCTGGCCGGAGCGTACCTCTTCGGGGCGGTCACCCTGGTGCAGTTCCAGGCGCAGGCGATGGGTGTCGCCGTGCCCTCGCAATTTCTGGCGATGCTGCCCTATGCGGCGACGATCGTCGTGCTCGCGCTGATCTCGCGCGACGCGACGGCGATTCGCCTGAATGCGCCGGCATCGCTGGGCCGGCCCTTCCACGCAGATACCTGAAGCGCGAACGGGCACGCGGCATCGAGTAAAATGCCCGATTCCGCCGCCGGCGCAACGCGCCGGCCGCGCGCAACCTGCCCCTGGGGAGAGACCATGTCCGTGCCGTCGTCGAAGAGCGTGCTATTGATCGTGCTGGCCGTGTTCGGGGGGCTTGCAGCGAGCACCGCATCGGCGGACACGCCGCTCAAGATCGGCTTCGTCTATGTCAGCCCGGTCGGCGACGCCGGCTGGACTTCGCAGCACGACGCCGCGCGCAGGGAAATGGAAAAGGCGCTCGATGGCAAGGTCGTCACCAAGTACGTGGAAAACGTGCCGGAGGGCGCCGACGCCGAGCGCGTGATCCGCGAGCTCGCGCAAAGCGGCTATCAACTGATTTTCACGACCTCGTTCGGTTACATGAATCCGACGATCAAGGTTGCCAAGCAGTTTCCGAAGACCTATTTCGAGCACGCGACCGGCTACAAAACGGACAAGAACGTCGGCATCTACAACGCGCGCTTCTACGAGGGTCGCTATCTCGCCGGCATCGTCGCAGGCCGGATGACCAAGACGAACGTCGCCGGCTATGTCGCGGCGTTTCCGATTCCCGAAGTCGTGATGGGCATCAACGCATTCACGCGCGGCATGCGCAGCGTCAACCCGAATGCGGTGACCAAGGTCGTCTGGGTCAACACCTGGTACGACCCGGGCCGCGAGCGCGAAGCCGCCGATACGCTGATTTCGCAGGGCGCCGACGTTCTGACCAACCACACCGACTCGACCGCCGTCGTGCAGGACGCCGAGGCGAAGAAGGTGTACGCGATCGCCTACCATTCCGACATGTCCAAATACGGTCCGCATGCGCAGCTGACGGCGGTCACGCACCAGTGGGGCGCGTATTACACGAAGGAAGCGCAAAATGCGATCGATGGCAAATGGAAGCCGGGCAGCATCTGGGGCGGGCTCAAGGAAGGCATGATCAAGATGGGACCGTTCAATCCTGTCGTGCCCAAGGACGTGCAGGACCTGGTCAACCGGACCGCGACGGAAATCGCCAGCGGCAAATTCCATCCGTTCACCGGCCCGCTCTCCGACAACGAAGCTCATCAGCGGCTCGCCGCAGGCAAAGTCATCAGCGACGATGCCCTGCTGAAGATGGACTATTACGTCGAAGGCGTGCAGGGCAAGCTGCCGGCGAACAAGTAGCCCGCGCGCCTTTGTTGCCCGTCGCACCGATGGACGGACTTTCGCAATGAACTTCGAGACATGGCTCGGCCGGAGCGAAACCTCGACCGACCTCATCACGGCCACGCCTTATGCGGCGCTTTCGGCCACGCTCGACCGGCCGCCGCTGCGCCCGCCCGACGGAGCGCCGCTGCCGCCACTCTGGCACTGGCTGTATTTCCTGCCGTTGTACAGGCAATCCGAGGTCGGACCCGACGGCCACGCCCGTCGTGGCGAATTCCTGCCGCCGGTGCCGCTGCCGCGTCGGATGTGGGCCGGCAGCGAATTGGAATTCCACCATCCGCTTTGCGTCGGAGACCAAGTGACTCGCGTCTCGACGATCGCCGCGATCAATGAAAAGACCGGGCGCTCCGGATCGCTGGTGTTCGTCAAAGTGCGCCACGAGTTGCGGCGAAACGGCGAACCCGCCCTCGCGCTGGCCGAAACGCATGACATCGTCTATCGCGAGGCGGCTCGCCCCGGCGCAATCGCACCGCCGCCGGCCGCCGCGCCTGGTAGCGCCGCGTGGGAGCGCAAGGTCGTCCCCGACGCGGTGCTGCTGTTTCGTTATTCGGCATTGACCTTCAATGGCCATCGTATTCATTACGACCGCAGCTATGTCACCGAAGTCGAAGGCTACCCGGGCCTGATCGTGCACGGCCCGCTGCTCGCAACCTTGCTGATCGATCTGCTGCGCGAACATCGGCCCGGCGCGTCGGTCATGCGCTTCACGTTCCGGGCGTCGAGCCCGCTGTTCGACATCCATCCCTTTTTCGTCTGCGGCGAGCCGGCGAGCGACGGCAAGACCGTGCGCCTGTGGGCGAAGGATCATCGCGGCGGCCTGGCGATGGAAGCCACGGCGATCGTCGCCTAGAGGCCCGATCGTGCAACCGCTCGCCGGCATCACCGTCGTCACGCTCGAGCACGCGATCGCCGGGCCGTTCGCGACGCGACAGCTCGCCGATTTCGGGGCGCGGGTCATCAAAATAGAACGTCCGGGCGTCGGCGATTTCGCGCGTGCCTACGACGAAAGGGTGCGCGGCCTCGCCTCGCATTTCGTATGGACCAATCGCTCGAAGGAGAGCCTGACGCTCGACGTCAAGCATCCGGAAGCGCGCGCGATCCTGCAGCGGCTGGTCATCGACCACGCCGACGTCGTCGTGCAGAACCTGGCGCCCGGCGCCGCGGCGAGACTTGGCCTGTCGTATGCTGCGCTGTCGGCGGCGAAGCCTTCGATCATCGTCTGCGATATCTCGGGCTATGGCGCCGACGGCCCGTACCGCGACAAAAAAGCGTACGACCTGTTGATCCAGAGCGAAGCGGGCTTTTTGTCGGTGACGGGCACCGAAGCCGACCCGGTGAAAGCCGGCTGTTCGATCGCCGACATCGCGGCCGGCATGTATGCATACACCAGCATCCTCGCCGCGCTGCTCGAGCGCGGACGCACCGGCCACGGGCGCCACCTCGACGTTTCGATGCTCGAGTCGCTGGTCGAGTGGATGAGCTACCCACTGTACTATGCGTTCGATGGCGCCGACCCGCCGCCGCGATCCGGTGCGAGCCACGCGACGATCTATCCTTACGGTCCGTTCCCCGCCGGCGACGGCAAGACGATCATGCTCGGGCTGCAAAATGAGCGTGAATGGTCGACCTTTTGCGAGCGCGTGCTGATGCGCCCCGATCTTGCCTCCGATCCGCGCTATGCGAGCAATTCCAGACGAAGCGCCGCGCGGGAGGAATTGCACCGGATTATCGTCGGCGTGTTTTCCGGACTGACGACCACCGAAGTGCTGCGCCGGCTCGACGAGGCGCGCATCGCCAACGCGCAGGTGAACGACATGCACGATGTCTGGCGGCATCCGCAGCTCGCAGCGCGGCACCGCTGGCGCGACGTGGCCTCGCCCTCGGGTCCGATACCCGCGCTGCTCCCGCCGGGAATGGATGACGCGGCCGACCCGCAGTGGGGCGCCGTGCCGGCGCTGGGTGCGCATACCGACAGCATCCTGACGGCGCTTGGCTATCCGGCCGAACGAATCGCCGAGCTCCGCACCGACGGCGCGATATGATCTCCCGCACGCTGCGCGGCCGGACCGGTTGCCGTCGTCGCGCAGACCTTGCCTTCGGAGCGCTAAAACGATGCCCTCGACCCTGATCGATTCGACGATCCTCGGCAACCTCGTCGGCACCGAAGCGATGCGTGCGCTGTTTTCCGACGACAATCGCACGCAGCGCTACCTCGACGTAGAGGCCGCGCTGGCGCGCGTGCAAGGACGATTGGGCGTCATTCCGCAGGCGGCGGCGGCGGAAATCGAGCGCAACTGCCGCGTCGACCGCATCGACATGGCGAAGCTGCGCGCGCAGACCGAGCGCGCCGGCTCGCCGATCGTCGGCCTCGTGCAGCAGCTTGCCGCGCTGTGCGCCGAGCCGCATGGCCGCTACTGTCATTGGGGCGCGACTACACAGGACATCACCGACACCGCGACGGTGCTGCAAATGCGCGACGCGCTCGCACTGATCGACGTCGAGCTCGCCGCCGTCGCGGATGCGCTGGCCGGCCTCGCGCTGCGCTACCGCGATACGCCGATGGCCGGGCGCAGCCATCTGCAGCAGGCGGCGCCGATCAGCTTCGGCTACAAGGCTGCTTGCCTCTTGTCGGCGATCGAGCGCCATCGCGCGCGGCTTGCCGAGCTTAAGTCCCGCGTTCTGGTCGGCGAATTCGGCGGCGCGGTCGGGACGCTTGCCTCGCTGGGCCCCGACGGGCTGAAGGTTCGCGCCGCGCTGATGCGCGAATTGGCCCTCGCGGAGCCCGATATCAGCTGGCATACGCAGCGCGACCGTATCGCGGAGGTCGGGTGCTTTCTCGGTCTGGTCACAGGCACGCTCGCCAAGCTCGCCATCGATGTCAAGCTGATGATGCAAACCGAGGTCGGCGAGGTTGCCGAGCCGTTTACGCCGGGTCGCGGCGCCAGCAGTACGATGCCGCAAAAGCGCAACCCGGTCTCGAGCGTGTACCTGCACGCCTGCGCCGCGGTCGTGCGTCAGCATGCTGCGCTGCTGCTCGAGGCGATGGCGGCAGATCACGAACGCGCGACCGGTCCCTGGCATATCGAATGGATCGTGCTGCCGGAAGCATTCGTGCTGACCGCCGGCGCACTGGCGCACGCGCGGACGATTGTCGACGGCCTGCAAGTCGACGCCGCGCGGATGCGCGGCAACCTCGATCTGACGCACGGCCTGATCGTCGCCGAGGCGGTGATGATGGGGCTGGCGCCGCATCTGGGCCGCGAGCGCGCGCACGATCTGGTCTACGAGCTTTGCCGAATGGCGATCGAGCGCCACCGTCCGCTGCTCGACCTGCTCGCCGAGACTGCCGAGGTCATCGCACATCTGGATCGCGAGAGTTTGGCTGCGCTGTGCGAGCCGGCGAATTACCTGGGATTTGCCGGCGAGATGGTCGATCGCGTCCTTGCTGCCCGCAGCGGGCATTGAATGGAATACGCCTAGCCCATCGCGCGGCGGCGCGCCGGTGACCTACACGATCCGTTTGAGCAGGCGCAACGTCGCCTCAAAACGCTCGCCGTAGGGCGGGTACAAAAGTCGGGCCGGTGTCGCGCGCGATTGCGCGAAGACCGGCTTCTGGTGCGAAAACATCAGGAATCCGCTTTCGCCGTGATATGCACCGTAACCGGAAGCTCCGACGCCGCCGAAAGGCAGGTTCTCGTTGGTAAAATGCCACAAGGTATCGTCGAGCGTCACGCCGCCGGCGATGGTCTGCTCCAGCACGCGACGTCGTTCGGTCGCGCTTCCGCCAAACATGTACATCGCCAGCGGGCGCGGTCGCGCATTGATCCGCTCGATCGCCTGGTCGAGCGTGGCGTAAGTCTCGACCGGGAGTATCGGACCAAAGATCTCCTGCTGCATGACGGCCATCCCGTCGCTGACATCGAGGACCAGCGTCGGCGGCATGCGGCGCGTTCCACCTGTCGCGGATCGGTTGCCTTCACCGATCTCGATCACTCGCGCGCCCTTTGCCCGCGCATCGTCGAGCAGTGCGGTGAGCCGGGAATAGTGCCGCTCATCGATAATGCTCGCGTAGTCCCGATTGTCGATCGGCGCCGGATACAGCCTGGCCACTGCACGCTCCAGCCCCTGGACAAGCGCTTCGGCGCGCTGCCGGGGAATCAGTGCATAGTCGGGCGCGATGCAGGTCTGTCCGGCGTTGAGCAGCTTGCCGATGGCCAGGCGCGCCGACAGCGCGGCCAGATCGGCATTGGCGTGGATCAGTGCCGGCGATTTTCCGCCGAGCTCGAGCGTCACCGGTGTCAGGTTTCCCGCGGCGGCGAGCGCAATGCTGCGTCCGACCTGGGTCGATCCGGTGAACAACAGATGGTCGAACGGCAGGCGGGCGAATGCTGCACCGACCTCCCCGCCGCCATTGACGACGGCGAGTTCCCCAGGTGAAAAGTACCGCGCGACGAGCGAGGCCAAAAGCACCGACGTAGACGGCGTGATTTCGCTCGGCTTGATCAGCGCGCGATTACCGGCGGCCAGCGCGGCAATCGCCGGAACCAGCGCAAGCTGCACCGGGTAGTTCCACGGGCTGATGATGCCGACCACCCCCAGCGGCTGCCTCTCGATCCAGCTCCTTCCGGGGCGCAGGTACAGCGGCGTCGATGCGCGCCGCGAGCGCATCCAGTTCGCGAGATGCCGGCTTGCGTGGCGCAGCGCGACGTCGACAACGAACAACTCGGTCAGCCGGGTTTCCTGGGGAGGACGGACGCCGAAATCCGCGGCGATGGCGGCGACGATCTCCGGCTCGTGGCGGTCGATCAACAACGCTAGCCGGTTCAGTCGATCGAGCCGCACCGCATGCGATGGATACCGCTCCCCGGAAAATGCCGCCCGCTGCAACGCATACAACCCGTCGAGGTCGGCAGCCGTCGACCCAGCTGCGCTCACCGCATGCTCTTGCATCGTTGCGACACGCTTACCGGTCTTGCCGCGCCGCGGCGATGGCGTCGAGCAAGGTCGGTGGGTCGTGTGCTCCGGACACTGCGACGCGCCCGTTGAAAATGAAAAACGGCACGCCCTGGACACCGACGCTTCGGGCCTCGCGGTCCTCCGCCGCGACCGTGTCGCTTCCTTCGTCCGATTCGAGCATCGATCGAACCTCGGCCGGGTCGAAGCCCGCGGCGCCGGCCGTGCGCACCAACTCTTCGCGGTCGCCCAGAAAACTGCCATCGATGAAATAGGCGTGGAACAAGCGCTCGACCAGCGCGCTTACCGCGTCGAGATCGCCCTGCGCCTGCGCCCAGGCGATCAGCCGGTGCGCCTCGAGCGTGTTCGGCTGCATGACGATCCGCTCGAACGCGAACGGTATGCCGATCTCGGCGCCTACCGCGCGTACCCGCGAATAGATTTCAGCGGCGCGGTCGGTGCCGCCGAACTTGGCCGCGAGATAGCTGGTGCGCGGCATGCCGCCCGAAGGCATGTCCGGATTGAGCTGGAATGGATGCCAGCGCACGGCGATATCGAGTGCCGGCTCGCGAGCCTTGAGCTCGCTGAGTGCCGCTTCGAGCTTGCGTTTGCCGATGTAGCACCACGGGCAGACGACGTCCGAGATGACGTCGACCGCAAGCGTGTCCGAGGGCGGGTCGGCGGCGGGGCTGCTGATCAAGGATTCGAACCGGGAAACGAGGACTTTAGACGCGACCATTGTAGTACCGCCGCCGCGATTCGTGCGCGACGCACTCGACACGACGACGACAATAGGTTCAACTGTCGTCCCGAGCCGATGCGTTTTTCCTGCCGATCGTGACCTCGCCGCAGCGCTGGGACATTTTCTGCTCGGTCGTCGACAACTACGGCGACGCGGGCGTCGCGTGGCGGCTGGCCCGGCAGCTGGTCGCAGAATACCGACGCGACACGCGCCTGTTCGTCGATGCGCTGCCGGTGCTGGCGCGGATCGCGCCGGACGTCGATCCGGCGCGCGAGCGGCAAAAAGTGCAAGGCGTCGACATCCTCCGCTGGAACGGCGCCGACGGTCCGATGTCGCCGACGACGCCCGGCGCGGCGGTCATCGAAGCGTTCGGCTGCGGCCTTCCGTCGTCATACCTCGACGCGATGATCGCGCTGCCGGCGCAGCCCGCGTGGATCAACCTGGAGTACCTGTCGGCCGAAAGCTGGATCGAAGGCACTCACGCGCTGGCATCGCGCCATCCTCACTTGCCATTGCAACGGCATTTCTACTTCCCGGGATTCACGGCGGGCAGCGGAGGTCTGCTGCGCGAAGCCGGCCTTCTTCCGCGCCGGGATGCATTCCAGGGCGATCCCGCCGCGCGCGCCGCATTCTGGCGCTCGCTCGGCGTCGCGCCGCCGGAAGGCGCGCTCGCGATCTCGCTGTTCTGCTATCCGAACCGACATCTGCCGGCGCTGCTCGATGCGTGGGCCGACGGCGATCTGCAGGTATGGTGCATCGTGCCCGAAGGTGTCGCCGCGGGCGACCTCGATCGATGGACCGGCGGCGCCGTTCCGCATGCGGGACAAGTTTTCGCCCGCGGCCGCCTGTCGCTGGCCGGCATTCCTTTCCTCCCTCAGGACGTCTATGACCGGTTGTTATGGGCCTGCGACGTCAACCTGGTGCGAGGCGAGGACTCGTTCGTCCGCGCGCTGTGGGCGGGTCGCCCATTGATCTGGCAGCCGTACCCTCAACCCGATGGCGCGCAGCTGGCGAAGCTCGACGCGTTTCTCGCGCGCTACGGGTCGGGGATGCCGCATGCGAGCGCGGCCAGCGTCGACGCGTTTCATCGGGACTGGAACGATCCGGTCGAGGGCAGCGCGTCGGTCGCTCGGACGTGGGATGCGTTTGCCAGCGAATTGCCGGCGACAGGCCGCCACGCGCGGCGGTGGACGGCCGAGCTCGCGGCCCAACCGGACCTCGTGGCCCGGCTGGTCAGGATGGTCGAACGACTGGTATAATTTCGGGTTTCGCGGGCCCCGCTTGGGCTCGCCTTTTCAGACAACAACCAGGCAGGTGCAGCCATGAAAACCGCGCAGGAAGTCCGCGCCGGCAACGTCATCATGATCGGCAAGGATCCGATGGTCGTGCAGAAGGCCGAATTCAACAAATCCGGCCGCAATGCGTCGGTCGTGAAGATGAAGCTCAAGAACCTCTTGAGCGGCTCCGGAACCGAAACTGTCTATCGTGCCGACGAGAAATTCGACCTCGTGCAGCTCGAGCGCAAAGAGGTCACTTATTCGTACTTTCAGGATCCGGCGTACGTCTTCATGGACGCCGAGTACAACCAGATCGAGGTCGACCGCGAGAACATCGGCGAAGCCGTGCACTATCTCGAGGAAGGCCTGCCCTGCGAGCTCACCCTCTATGAGGGCAAGCCGATTTCGGTCGAGCTTCCGAACAGCGTCGTGCGCGAAATCACCTACACCGAGCCGGCGGTGCGGGGAGACACCTCGGGCAAAGTGTTGAAGCCGGCCAAGCTCGCCAGCGGAATGGAAGTCCAGGTGCCGTTGTTTGTCGCGACCGGCGACCGGATCGAAATCGATACCCGCAACGGCGAATACCGCCGCCGCGTCTAGCGCTCGCATCGCGAGCAAAGACAGGGCGCCCGAGGGCGCCTTTTTTTTCTCGCGATCGTCCTCGCGGCCCCGATAATGACGTTGTCATTAAGGCCTGCAGGGCATGCTTTTTGCTGACTTGAATGCACACCGCGCGCACGCGGCGTAATACACAGCACTGGCGAGATTCGGTACCACGCGCAGCGCCTGAAGTCGGCGTCGCGCGTCACTTCATGGCGCAGGCGGGTCACCCGTCCCAGGTCATGGCCATCGAATAGCGCACAGGCCATGGTTGTAACCAACAAAGGATCAAACCGAATGGGCAGCGCAACGAATAAGAACCAGCGTCGATCGCTCGATGGCGAGGCGCCGGTGGCCCAAATGATCGACAGCGTGCTCCACGGCAAGAAGCTGCGTCCAGAAGAGCGGCAAGCGGTCGAGCGGATTTGCGCGCAATGGGCGAGCCTGGACGATATACTGGATGCCGCAGCCGGGCCGAGAGAACCGATCGGCGAACTGTTGCTCGAGGCCGGCCGACTGACGCGAGCGCAACTCGCTCGCGCCCTCGCCGAACAGCAGTCTTCGAAAGAAAGACTGGGACAGGTGCTCGTGCGCAAGGGTTGGCTCGGCGAAGCCGAGCTCGCCGCTTTGCTTGCCTTTCAGGAGCGTCTCGACGCCGCGCGCGCCAGGCGCGCGGGACCGTTGCAACTCGGCAATCTGCTGGTCAGCACGGGAACGATCACTCCAGAGCAACTGCAGGATGGCATCGAACGTCAGGCGCAGTCGCATCAGCGCCTCGGCGAGGCATTGGTCGCTGCCGGCGCGGTTAGCGAGCGCGATGTCGCGCGCGGGCTGAAGCTGCAGCGCGTGCTGGTTGGCGTCGCATTGGCAGCGGCCTTTTCGCTGTGCGCCAGCCCCAAGACCGCACGCGCGGCCTCCGTCGGCTCGTCGACGATGAAGGTGACGGCGAACGTGCTTCCGTATCTTAGGCTGCAGGTGCTGAAGCAGGCGTCAACGCTGAATGTCACGCCGGAAGACATCGCGCGGGGCTACATCGATGTGCCCGCGGCGACCGACCTGATGGCCAAGACCAACGATCGCAACGGCTTTTCGCTGAGCTTCGACGCGCGGTCGAACGTGTTTCGCAAGGCGCAGGTAAGCGGTCTGGTCAACGGCCTCGAGCTCGGCCCCGAGGGCGGGATGACCCATCAGCCATTTACCGGCAATCAGATGCTGATGCGGCTGAGCTACCGGTTCTTCCTCGCTCCAGAAGTAGCGCCCGGCAGCTATCCGTGGCCGCTGCAGATTTCGTCGACGGTGATGTACTAGCCGAGTTTAGGTAACTGCGCGGCAATTTCGCCCGGTAAGCGCGCGCGCCCAACCGCGGCGCGCAGCTTACGGATTCACCGACATGATGACCGTGTCTTTGTAGTTTCCGACCGGCGCGTCCTGGCCCGGATCGATCTTGCCGTAGACCGACACCTGAGTATTCGGCCCCGCCGTGGTGACGACCAGCGGCGTCGTGCCCGCGGTGCCGTCTCCCCAAAGCTTCGAATACCCGCCGTCCTTGTAGATGTTGTAGTTGAGGCGGCCGCTGTTGCCTACTCCCGTTTGGGCCATTTGCCGTCCGGAGATCGAGTTCGACGTCGCCGATTGGCCCATGCCTACCGTGAACGACGGCAGGCTACCGCTGCCGGTGCAACGGATGGTCGCAATGCCGGAAGTCAGCGTCGGTCCCCCGACAAAAACGTCGTAGTTCGGGAAGCCGAGCGTCGGCAGCGCCGTGATCGAGCAGCTGGAGGCGCCGAACGCCGGGGCTGCGATGGCAAACAATCCCGCAGCGATGCATGTTTTAAGGTTGCATTTCACAGTAGACCTTTCCGACGTTGAGCGGCATGCGCGCGTTCGCCGCCACGTCCATTCCAAGATGACACGAACCGCCTTCGGTGCGAATGTCGGCGCCATAGCTGCCGGGCGCTGCGTCCTCGATATAGAACGCGCCATCGGCCGCGGTGAACAGCTGCAATTGCGAACTCCCCGACGCCAGCACGGCATCGATGCCGCCGAGCGGCCGTTCGTCGCGCCCGCGGCGGAGCATCAGCACCCCGCTCAACGCCCGTTGCGGCCGCAGCGCAAAGTCGACCAGCACGCCGCCGCGCAGCGCGGGCACGACGATGACGCTGTTCTGGCCGATGATGGTGTCGATCGGGACGGTGTTGGCGTCCAGTGTAAACCTGCTTTCCACGTAGGAGCCGACGGTCGACGCAAGCAAGGTGCCGTCGGGGCCGCTGCGCCCAGCGTCCTGACTGTTCTGCCGGACGCTCACGCCTGCCAGGTCTCCCGTCTTGATGATCGCGAAGCTGTCGTATATCGGCCGGGTGAACTTGCCGACCCCGCCGACGTAGGCGAACGCTCCGGCGACCGAGGCTTCCGCGGTCGTGGCGTTGGCGTCGCTGCCGAACAGGCGCGACATGCCGAGCGTGTATTCGAGCTTGTCGGTATTGAGCTGGACCTGCGGGCGGACCTGATCGATCCCGGCGCTGCGCTGCATGTCGACGCGATAGCCGAACCCTGGTCCGATCGGCGCCGGACGCGCGACCTCGACATCGTATTCGGTCCCGTTGCTAGGCGTACGCTGGACACGCGCCGTCGCCGTCGTCCGGTCGCCGAAGAAATAATTGACGCTTAGCGCGGCGGCGACGCCCGACTGTGCGCCCGCCTGCCCGCTTACGTGGCCGAAAGTCGCATCGATATTCCAGTGTACGGTCGGAGAGATGTTGTAGCGCAGCGTGTAGCTGTTCTGCCGGCTGCCGTCTTCGAATTCGCTGCGCGTCGCTGTCGCCGTGAACGTGCCGAAGCGCGGCGAGGCGTAACTGACTTGCACGCCGGCGTCCTTGAGCGGCACGAATTGCCGGAACAAGGTCGTGGTCGGCAGGAAGCCGCGCTGCAGGCGCCGGTAGCTGAGATCGACGCCGAAGCCGTCCGCCGTATACGAATACAGCGCGCTCGCGCCGCCGGCGACTTTGCCCGTCTGTTGCGGGCGACCGGCGGCCCCTTCGACGCCGAACACGCCCAGATCGCCCAGGCGCATCGTCGCATCGGCGCCGGCGGTCGCATAATCCGGCGTGCGGTCGGCGTGTGCGCCCAGAGTGAATGCATCGGTCAGGCCGACACGATGTGCGGCGGCGAAGCCGAGGCCATGATACCGATCGCTGCCGACGCCGATCTCGGGCCGCACCAGCCCGACCGCATAAGTGAACTCGTCCAGGCCGCCGCGCAACAGCCGGTCTGACAGGTAGGTCGTGCTGCTCGAACGCTGGATCACCTGCCCCTGCGGATCGCGGACCAGCACTTCGACATGGCGCAGGCCCGCGTAGCGGGTGATGTTGTCGAGCTCGAAGGTTCCCGGCTTGACCGGCGCGGTGTAGACGCGAATGCCGTCGACGTAGACCTCGACTTCTCCCGCGACCGGCGTTGCGCCGACGAAGCGTGCGGTCGGCGACGTAATCAGGCTCGGATCCATCGCGTAGGCGCGGTAGAAGCCGATGCCGCCGAGCTGCATCGACTGACCGAGTGGGCCGGTCGATGCGCCCTGATCGCCGGCGATGAATCGGGCGAGCTTTTCATACCAGTCGTAAGTCGCATTCGTGCCGAGCCGCGTGAAGGTGCTGCCGTTCGCGTCGTTCAAATAGTTGGTCTGATTGTCGAACAGCCAGCGGCCATAGCGGACGGCGAGCTCAGTATTGACCCCGTAACTGCTGCGCTGGTGGTCGGCGTCGGCCCAATTGAACTGGTAGTTGAAAAAAGCGCTGGTGTCGTACGTCGGCATCAATCGCGGCGCCGGGGTGAGATCGAGGCGCTGCTGTCCGAGTACCGCCGGATCGGCGACGAGGTCGATCCGACCTGCCGCTTCATCGATAACCACGGTCACCTGCTTGAGCGAGCGCAGCACGCGGTACGGCCGACCATCGACAGTGGCGGCGTCACCGACAACCTCCTGCAATCCGAGCTGGCGAAGTTCGGTATCGGCGATCAGCCAGCGGTCGCCGTCCTTCAACACGAAGTGATCGCCGCGCCCTTGGCCGTTGACGGTGATGGTCACGATCGTGGGCACCGGATCGGCGCTCGCCGTGACCGCAACCGCGACCAGGGCGGCGGCGAGAATGCCGCGCCATCGATATCGGATGGAGTGCGCCACGGCATCAGTGCTGGCACACATCGCTCGCCGCAGCGCTTGCCGCCAGGACGGTGCGCGTGGCTTGAATGCGAAGGTCGACCGCGGCACTGGTGCAGGCATCCGGCGGAATGGCCAGATCGTAGCGCCGCGTCGTTCCGGGCAGCAGATACCAGGACGAGACGTCCTTCACGGCGACCCCGTTGGCGGTGATCGCCTCGACGTTGAAATGCACATTGCCGGTATTCCTGACCTGCAGCGTGATCCGGCCGGGCTTGCGTTCGACGATTTCCGCGGTTCCGGCGACGCGCTCCGACCGCGGCGCGACGAATACCGGAACGCCGAACTTGATGACCACAGCGATCGTGGCGCCCCCTCCTTCGGGGTTGGCCGGCGCCTGCTCTTCCAGGAAAACGCGGTAGCTGCGCTCGACCTCGCCCGGATCGCGCAAGGTACCGATGCGCACGATGCGCGGCTCGCCGGTCTCGACCCGCAACAGCGGCGGCGTGACCACCAGGTCACTGGTCGGCGTATAGACGTCGCCGCCGTCGGCGCTCTGCGTCCACAGCGATGGGCTGTTCTTGAATACCAGCGGATGGTCGTCCTCGCTGGTCACGGTGACGGCGCCGATACGCAGGCCCGCGCCGAAATCGACGCGGATCGGCGCAACGCTGAACCGGCCGGCCAGCGCGGGGGCCGTCGCGGCCAGTAGCAGAAAGGCGAGCGCCAAGCGCATCATGGGGTGGAGTCTACTCAGGGCGCGCTAGCGGAGCCACAAAAAACGAACCGCCGGATCGCTCCGGCGGCTTCGCTGTTGCAAGGCTTTCGCCCGGTCACGGATTGACGGCCATTTGCACCGTGTCGGTATAGCTACCTACCGTGGCATTGATGTAGTTCGCATTCAGCACCGAACCGGTTACCGCGAAGGTGATCGCCGTCGACTTGCCGGCGCCCGTGCCGCTAGCCGCGGCAGGCAGCGTCAGCGAGTACGCCATCAGGTCGGTTGCGCCCGGGCCCTTCATCTGCCGAGTCGAACTTCCGGCGTTGTAGTTGTTGCCGTTGCCCGCGGTCACCGTGTAGCTGGAACCCTTGGTGCACCAGAAGCTGATCGTGGAGCTGCCCGATCCGTTGGTGACGTTGACTGGATCAAGGTTGCCGAAATCAAGCGTCGGCGTGCTATTGAATTTGCAGCTGCCGACGACAGCGGCCTGTACCGTCATGTTCGACGTGTCGGCGGCATAGGCTGCTCCGGCTGCGATCAGTCCGACGCTCATTCCGAGGGCGGCGGCGAGTTTGCTTGCATTCATTGTTGCTCTCCCGTTTTAGAAAGTGAGTCGAGGCTCCGTTGCCGCCTCGGGGCGTGTTCTTTAGTTTGGCAATCACCCCTAAAGCAACGGCTATGCCACTCCCGGAAGAATTTACAAGACTCATTATTATGTCCATGATCTAGATGGACTTTCTCATTTCTCGGCAAGCCAAAATTGACGTTTTCGTAGCCCACAGGCAAGGCCGGCGCGGCGCTGGGGACGCGCCGCCTCGATCGAATGTGACGAATATGACAGCCGAACGGGGCGGCGGGACGCGTTCCGGCCGCCTTCTCGGCCGCGCCGGACCGATGCGGAGCCTTGCCGGGGTGCCAAGCTTCGGCCCCGGCGCCCTTGGGCCTGCGCTTCGGGCTTCGCTCGTCCGGCCTAGTCGGGCAACTCGAAGCCCTGCTCGGTGAACAGCCGCCCGCAGGCATCGACGACCGCCGGGTCGTAGGCGGTTCCTCGGTATTGGATCAGCTCATTCACCGCCGCCTCGACGCCGAGGCTCGGCCGGTACGGGCGGTCGGAAAGCATGGCTTCCATCGCATCGGCGACGGCGATGATCCTGGCTTCGATCAGCATCGCCGACCCCGAGAGGCCCCGCGGGTAGCCGCTGCCGTCGATCCGTTCATGATGCTGGAGGATGATTTCGGCGATCGGCCAGGGGAATTCGATGCTTTGCAATATACGATGGGCGACTTCCGGGTGCGATTGAACCAGCAAGCGCTCGACGGCGGTCAGCTTGCCCGGCTTCACCAGCACTTCCACTGGAATCTTGAAGCTGCCCAGGTCATGGATCAGCGCCGCCAGGCGCGTACCGTCAAGTTGGTCGGCTGACAATGGCAACTCCTTGGCGATCGCGTTCGCCAGCGCGGCAACGCGGCGGCCGTGGTTGCCGTTGCCGGGGTCGTTCAGCTCGATCGCCGCGGCAAACGCGTCGACGGTCGCTTCGAGGTTGCGGCGCAGACGCGCATCGTCGCCCTGACCGCCGGTGATCGCGGGTGGCGGGTCGGCGAGGTTCGTCGCGGCTCGCTCTCGCAGAATGTGTATGCAACAACTCGTGCCGCCTGAGTCGTCCTGCAAGGGGTGCGTCCGGCAGCTGAACGATTCGCCGCTGGCTAGAACCAGCTCGCCTTGGCCGCTCGTGCATTGCGCCGGCGCCAATCCCTCAAGATCGGCGGTCGGGGCCGCTTCCGGCATGACCGCACGGAACGACCGGCCCAACAGGTCGCCTGGGGGCGCACCCGCGCGTTCAGCGTAGGCCCGATTGACCCGCATCAGGCAGCCGCCCTCGTCGTGCATGAACACCAGGTCCGACACGGCATCGATGGCCGACGCCCAGGCGCGCAATGCCGTATTCAGCGTGTGCGGGTCGGTCGCCGGGCGCGGGGGTGCGCGTACGGGGCGTGCCGGCTCGGGTCGACGGCTCATATCCGGGTCGATTCCAGCGGCGTTGGCGCGGTGAGCTTGAACAAGGCACCATCATAGCCGCGACTGCGCTGCCCCATGCATTCGAGGTGACGGAAAGCTCGCAGAGGCTTCGCGCCTTTGCGGCCCGCGCGGAGGTCAGCGGCCGACCAGCTTGCGCCCCGCGCGGCCGCGCGTCCCGGCAATCTTCGCGTCGGACGGCGAGGCGACCGCGGGCAGAGACCCTCCCGGCGGAGCATCGCGCATGCCGCGGCTGCGATGCTCGGACGGGCCTCCGCGGCGCGACAAGTTGCATGCGGTAATGATCAGTGCGACATGAGTCAGCGCCTGAGGGAAATTGCCGAGCTGCCGCCGGGCGTCCGGGTCGTACTCCTCGGCCAGCAGACCAACGTCGTTGCGCAGGCTGAGCAGGCGCTTGAACAGCCGTTCGGCTTCCGCGTGTCGACCGGCCAGGCTCAGATTGTCGACGAGCCAGAACGAGCAGGGCAGGAAAAGCCCTTCGCCGGGGGGAAGCGCATCGACTTCGGGAAGGTTGCGATAGCGCGCGACCAAGCCATCGACGACAAGGTCGCGGCGAATCGCCGCCAGTGTGCCCCGCACCCGGGTATCGTCGGCCGGCAGGAATCCGACAATCGGAAGCAACAGCAGGCTCGCATCGACCTCGCGCGACCCATAGTATTGGACGAAGCTGTTGCGCGACGCGTCGTAGCCCTTGCGACAAACTTGTGCATGGATCCGCGCGCGCAGCGCCCGCCAGCGCTGGACTGGCCCGGACAGCCCGTATTGCTCGACCGCCTTGATTGCCCGATCGACGGCGACCCAGGCCATCACCTTCGAGTGCGTGTAGTGCCGCCTCGGCCCGCGCATTTCCCAAATGCCATTGTCGGGCTCGGTCCAGATCTTTTCCAGGTAACGCAAGAGCGTGCGCTCGAAGTTCCAGGCGTCGGCATCGGGGTCGAGCCCGGCGCTTCGCGCGAGCTGCAGCGCTTCGATGACGTGTCCGTAGATGTCGAGCTGGGACTGAATCGCGGCGGCGTTGCCGATGCGCACCGGCGCGGAATTCTCGTAGCCGGGCAGCCACGGCAGTATGTACTCGGTCAACTGGCGCTCACCCGACAAGCCGTACACCGTCTGCATGTCCTCCGGCCTGCCGGCCGCAGCACGCAGCAGCCAGGCTCGCCAGGCGTGTGCCTCATCGCGATAGCCGGCGAGCAGCAGCGCATAGAGCGTGAAGGTCGCATCGCGCGGCCAGCAATAGCGGTAGTCCCAGTTGCGCACGCCGCCGATCGCTTCGGGCAGCGAGGTCGTCACCGCCGCGGCAATTCCGCCGGTCGGCGCGTAGGTCAGCGCCTTCAGGGTGATCAGCGAGCGCATGACAGCATCGCGCCAGCGCCCGTCATAGCTGCAGCGAGTCGACCAGCCCCGCCAGTTGCGCGCAGTCGCATCGACCGCCGCATCGGGGTCGATCGGCAGCGGTCGCGGCAGATGCGAGGCGAAATGAGTCAGGACAAAGGCAACGCGCTCGCCCCGTGCGACGGTAAACGAGGCGACCGTCGTGAATCCCTTGCCGCGTACCGGCACGGCGCAGCGCAATTCGACCGATTCGGGTCCGGCGGTCGCGAGCAGCGCTCCGTCGACCCGCCGGACCCAGGGAATGATCGCACCGTAGCCGCCGCGTATCACCAGCTCCATGCGCATGCTCACGCGGCCGCGCAAGCCCTCGACGATGCGCACGATGTCGGTACGGTCCTCCCACGGAGGCATGCAGTCGATGACGCGTACCGTGCCGCCTGCGGTGTGAAAGTCGGTCTCGAGCACCAGCGTCTGGTCTCGGTAACGGCGCTGCACGCGGCGCACAGTGCCGCGCGGTGCGAGCAGCCACCGCCCATGGTCGGACGTGCCGACCAGCGCCGCGAAGCAGGCCGGCGCATCGAAGCGGGGAGCGCAAAGCCAGTCGATCGAACCGTTGCGCCCGACCAGCGCCGCGGTGCGGTTGTTGCCGATCATCGCGTAGTCTTCGATTCGCATCGCCATCTTTAGGGTCGATCCGTGTTCTTCCTAGGATGCGCGTACGCCGGCTATCGTTCCGGCGGCGGTCCGTTTACAGGACGACGCACCGACGGCAGGCGGCGCACGGCGACTTCATTGGCCGCGCCGCCCGCACGCGCTATAGTTCGGCGCCAGCCCAGACCCGCGCGAGCAGGGCCGGTTCTGGCTCGACATCGCGATCATCCACGAGGAGGCCCCATGCAAGCAACCGCCGTTATACCCGCCGTACCCGCCATACCCGCGACAGCCGCGTCGACACGAATCTGGTATCGCCTGGCGCTACTGTATTTTGTCGCCGGCACGGGACTGGGTGTCTATATGGGCGTGTCGCAGGACCACACGATGTTTCCGGTGCACGCGCATCTGAACCTTCTCGGCTGGGCGTCGCTGGCGCTTACCGGATTCATCTACGACAGATTCCCTGCCGCAACGGCGACGCGCCTTTATCCGGTGCACTTCTGGCTATACAATCTTGCGCTGCCGGCGGCGATGCTCGCGCTGGTGTTCCTGTTCAAGGGCAACGAGGCGTTCGGGCCGGTCGCGGGGATCGCGTCGATCGTGCTGTTCGCCTCGATCTTGACCTTTGTTGTCAATGTCTGGCGCAACAGCGACTCGTGACCGTCGGCGATGCCTCGTCACGCTGCCGACGGTCCGCCGACGCTCGAAGTCGCCAGCGCGGTCGCCACGATCCGCTTGCGCCGGCCCGCCGAGCACAATCGAATCGACCCGGACGACGTCGCGGTCATCCGCGGCTACATGGACAGCGGCAAGCTCTACCCGGCGGCGCGGGCGCTGGTATTCACCGGTACCGGGGACACGACGTTCAGCTCGGGGTACACGGTCGATGCGATCGTCGGCCGCCTCGACCGCAATTTCGAGGAGCTGCTCGATGCGATCGAGCGGTTGCCGCTGCCGACGATATGCGCATTGAACGGCAGCGTCTACGGCGGGGCCACCGACCTTGCGCTGTGCTGCGACTTCCGTCTCGGCGTGCGCGGCTCGCGCATGTTCATGCCGGCTGCCAGATTCGGGTTGCACTACTACCCGGGAGGACTGCGGCGCGCGGTGGCGGCGCTCGGTGCGGCGCAGGCCAAGCGGATATTCCTGACCGCGCAGACGATCGACGCCGACGAGATGCTGCGCATCGGATTCCTGACCGAGCTCCTCGACCGCCGCCAGCTCCCC
>DASYJB010000207.1:0-1737 GCA_035996965.1 Casimicrobiaceae bacterium
TAGCGATGCAGCAGGGCGGCCCACGAGGCGAAGCCGAACAGCGTCGCTCCCCAGGCAAGAACGAAAACGCAGGCCCAGGTCAGCGCGCCGGCCGAGGCGACCGCATCCCAGACGCCTAAGCCGCCTTCGAACGCGTACGAGAGCAACGCGAGCGGAAGCGGCGGTATCAGGCTGGACCAGACGATCAGCGCGAACATGTCCGGCTCGTGCGCGCCCGCCGCGTGCTTGGCGATCACATTGCCCACTGCCCACGCGAAGGCGGCGACGATCACCAGCACAAAGCCGATAAACGTCGAGCCGAGCCCGCTCCAGAGCTTGAACACGGCGAGCAGGACGATGCCCGCAGCGGCGATCGCCGCACCGATCAGGTTGTGCCGCTGCAGCCGGTCGCCGAGAAATGCGATCGCGAGGCCGATGGTGAAAAAGACCTGCAGCTGGATGACCAGCGATGACAATCCCGCCGGCATGCCGAGCTCGATGCCCAGGAACAAAAGGCCGAACTGCACGACGCCGATCGCCACGCCATAGCCGGCGATGTCGAGCCAGGGCATCCGCGGCCGCCGGATGAAGAACACCAACGGCACGGCGGCGAAGAAAAAACGCAGTGCCGCCAGCGCGAACGGCGGGACTTCGCGCAGGCCGACCTTGATCGGCACGAACGAAAAGCCCCACAGCGTCACGACTGCCAGCGTAAGCAGCAGGTCGCGAGGGGCCAGGCGATTCTTCAGGGAAAATTCCGCGCGAGAAAAAGCGAGACAGTCAATTCAATTCTATCACGCGCCGGCTTTGCAGCGACTCGCGCAGCGCGAGCGCGATGCGGGTCGCTTCGGTCGCATCGTGCAAGGTCAGTGCCGGCGTTCGATCGTCGAGCACCGCATCGACGAAATGCGCGATTTCATGCAGGAACGCCGCCTCGAAGCGCTCGTAGAACGTCGGCGTGCATTCGTTTCGCACGCCGTGCGCGTCGGAAATGTCGACCCGGTTCAGCCGCGGATTCGCGCCGATGGCCAGCCGGCCGGCGGTGCCGAAAATCTCGGTCGCCGTCTCGTGGCCGTGCGCCATCGTGCGCGACGCGTAAAAGCAGGCGAGTTTTCCCCCGTCGAACTCGCAGGTGGCCACGCCGTTGTCGACGTCGCCGAATTCGCGCAAGCCCTGGTGGATCGCGACGGTGCCGGCGGCGAACACGCGCAACGGACGCGGATTGCCCAGGAACCAGCGCGCGAGGTCGATGTCGTGCACCGTGCAGTCGAGAAAAATGCCGCCGCTGGTCGGCGCGAAGCGGACGAAGAATCCCGACGGATCGTTCATATCGAGATTTTGCGAGCGCACCAGAAACGGCTCGCCTATCATTCCCGCCTGGATCTTGTCGTAGGCATCGCGATAGCTGGGATCGAAACGGCGCCCGTAGCCGATCATCACCTTGAGCTCGGTCCGCTTCGCGGCCTCCCGCTGCACGCGCTCGCAGTCGGCGATCTCCAGCGACAGCGGCTTTTCGCAGAACACATGCTTGCCCGCCTGCAGGCCCTGGATGATTTGCGCGGCGTGCAAGGTCGTGGGCGTCACCAGAAACACCGCGTCGACGTCCGGGTCGGCCAGCATCGCCGCGTAGTCGCCGTAACCGCGCGCGACGCCGAGTTGCTGCTTGGCCCAGGCGAGCTCTTCCGCGACCGGGCTGCAGGCGGCGACCAGTCGCGCGCGCGGCGTGCGCTGGGCGAGATTTTCGGCGTGGCGCCGGCC
>DASYJB010000208.1:0-6228 GCA_035996965.1 Casimicrobiaceae bacterium
AAAAAAGGGTACGGCTGGCCCGCGTCGGCGACGTCATCCGGTCCGGAAGCGATCAGCGCGGAAAAACTTGCCGCGCTGGGCATCGCCGCGATCCCGGTATAGCCGACGATGCGCTGCGCGACGGTCTTCGGCTCGACGCCGGCGACTTCGGCCAAGGCGCGGATCACCGAAAGGCGCGACACGCCGACTCGGAATCCGCCGCCGATCAGCTTGGTCAGCAGGAATCGCCCCGCCCAGTCGAGCTCGTCCCAGTAGCCGGCGAGGCGCTCGCCGATTTCGTCCGGCGGCATGCCGCGCAGAGGCAGCAGCCGCTGTTCGATCCATTCGGCCAGCCCGGCGGTGCTCTTGTTTCGCGGCGGCGGCAGCACATGCGCGATCGTCTCGGCCAAGTCTCCGACCGCCTGATAGCATTCCTCGAACAGCCAGTCATCGAGGCCGGCACGCGCGATGGCCATCTGGCGGAGCACCCGCGCGGGCACCGCCTGCCTTGGCCTCCCGCCGGCCAGAAAATAGGCGGCCCATGCCGCATTGGCGGGTGCGGCAACGGCGAAATAGCGCTTGAGGGCGTCGAGCTTGGCGTTGGTCGACGTGGTCGCGTCGAGCTCGGCGTAGAGTCGGGCGAAGGCTTCCATCAAGCGACCCTGTCGGTGCAGATCTGCCAGTGCCCGCAGATCGCGGCGACGCTCATTCGGCAGATTCGACCGCCTCGGCCTGCGCTGCTGCTTCGGGCGGTTGCGCCTCCTCGTCGCCGCCGTCGTCTTCGAATTCGGTGGCAAAGGCGCGCGCATCGAAGCCCTGCTGCTGCAGCCAGCGGACCATCACGGCGACCTGGCCGTGCGTGATGATCACGCGCGATGCGCCGGTTGCCGCGATCGCGGCGTTGAGGCCGGGCCAATCGGCGTGGTCGGACAGCACGAAGCCGCGGTCGAGCGAGCGCCGGCGTCGCGCGCCTCGCAGCTGCATCCAGCCGGACGCGAAGCCGTCGCTGAAGTCGCCGAAGCGCCGCATCCAAGGCGTGCCACCGGCCGACGGCGGCGCCAGGACCAGCGCACTGGATAGCTCGGCCTTGGCGACGTCGGCGACGTTATGCGTCGGCGGCAGGTCGACGCCGCTCTCGCGGTAAGCGCGGTTCAGCGGTTCGATGGCGCCATGGCAGATCAGCTTGCCGATATCGAGCGCATCCGTCGTGCGGAGCCCGGCGAGTATCCGTTGCGCCTTGCCGAACGCATAGCAGAACAGGACGCTGGCGCGCTGCGCCTGGGCATTGCGCCGCCACCAGGCGGCGATATCGAGCAGGATGTCCGCCTGGGGCCGCCAGCGGTAGATCGGCAGGCCGAACGTCGATTCGCTGACGAACGTATGGCAGCGCAGCGGCTCGAACGGCGCGCAGGTCGCTTCCGCTTCGAGCTTGTAATCGCCCGACACGACCCAGACTTCGCCGCGATGCTCGAGGCGCACCTGCGCCGACCCCAGCACATGCCCGGCCGGATGGAGCGAGATCGTGACGTCGTTTTGCGCGACCCTCTCGCCGTACGGCATCGTCTGCAGCGTGATCTCTCCCAGCCGCGCCTTCAGCACGTGCTCCGAGGCTTGCGCAGCAAGATAGTGGGCGTGACCGGGGTGCGCATGGTCGCCGTGCGCGTGGGTGATGACCGCGCGCGCCACAGGACGCCAGGGATCGATGTAGAAATCGCCATGCGGGCAGTAGAGGCCTTCCGGCTGAACGACGACCAGGTCCATCGCCCGCGTCGTTTCGCGATGCCGGCGTCAGCCGGCAGGCGCCCCGCCCGACGTCTCTTTCAGGTCCATCGGCTTCGGCGGCGTCTCCGCCCGCTCGCGCCCGATCCGCTCGTATTCGGCAATCACCTGCGCACCCAGAAGCAGCACGATCGCTGCGATCTCGACGCTCAGCATCACCGTGATCGCCGTCGCCAGCGATCCGTATACCAGCCGCACCTGCGATATCGTCCCGTAATACCAGACGAGAATGTGGCGAGTGATCTCCCAGAGCAATCCGGCGCTGATGCCGCCGATAAGCGCATGCCGGAATGAAAGGCGACCGACGGGCATCACCAGATAGATCGCCGTGAGCATCAGGATTTCGCCCACGACGCCGAGCAGATACAAAAGATATCCGGACAGATCCTCGAGCGAATGCGGAACCCCGAACACCGTAATGTCGCGCGTCGCGAGAACGGCCAGCTTGCCCGCAACGACGGTGACGACGACCATGCCGATCGCGAGAAAGAGAATGAACAGATACGGCAGCAGTGCCGACACGATGAAACGCCGGCGCCGCACGGCGACCCGATGGACGAAAATCACCGACATCGCATTTTCCAGCACGGTGAAGGCAAGGGCGCTGAACAGGATCATCGTGACCAGTAGAACGCCGCCGACTTCACTGCGATTGCGAAGGAAATGGCGCAGCTCGCTGACCAGGGCGTCGGCCTGGCCCGGAACGACGAACTGCAGGTATTCGGACAGCGTCGCGAACAGCCGGGCCTCGTCGATGAAATTCGACAGCGCGATCAGCATCAGTATGAGCAGAGGAATCATCGACAGCAGCGTGTAGTACGCGACCGCCCCGGCCAGCAGCAGCCCTTGATTGGCGCGGAATCCCTTGAGCACGCACGTGACGAAACTGCTCGGGTGCCGCAAAATTTCCAGCGGATTGGTTCCCGGTCTCCGGGGCGCCGCCGCGGCTTGGCCGCTCATGTCTCGACGCTGCCGCGGTCCATGCGCGCGCTCGGCGCGCCCTCGGCAATCGCCTCGATCATTCGCTGGTTGAACGCCGGGATGTCCTCGGGCTTGCGGCTGGTCACCAGCCCCCGGTCGACGACGACTTCCTCGTCGGTCCACCGGCCGCCGGCATTGCGAATGTCGGTCTGCAGCGACGGCCACGAGGTCAGCCGGCGATCGTGCAGCACATCGGCTTCGATCAGCATGATCGGCGCATGACAGATCGCGGCGACCGGCTTTTCGCTGTCGAAAAAAGCGCGGACGAACGCGACCGCCGACTTGTCGGTCCGCAGCCGATCGGGATTCATCACCCCGCCCGGCAGCATCAGCGCGTCGTAGTCGTCTGCCTGCGCCTGGTCGAGCGTCAAGTCGACCGGCACGCTCTGGCCCCACGCGCCGTGGCGCCATCCGGCGATCGATCCGGCCTTCGGGGCGATCACGACGGTCGCGGCCCCGGCCGCATCGAGCGCCCTGCGCGGCTCGAGAAGCTCGGACTGCTCGAAGCCGTCGGTCGCGAGGATCGCGACCCGCATGCCCTTCAGCGGACCGCTGTTCGCAGCCGTCGCCTTAGCCATCGCCGCAGCTCTCGATCACCCGACGCCGAACAAGGTGTCGGCAAACGGCCAGGTGCGATCGATCCACTGTCCGTCACAGCGAAAGCCGGCGATTTCGCCCATCGCCGCGACCTCTTCGGCCAGATACTTGTGGCTGCTCTCGGTCCAGATGGTCTCATTGCGCTCGAACCGGATGACGAGGTCCGCGCCAGGAATGCTGACCTGCTGGTCGTCGAGCGACCGGAGGTGCATGTCGACACTGCGCGTGTCGGCATCGAAGCGCGCTTGGTGAGCGAATCGCCGCAGGTCGAACTGGCCGCCGAGCTCGCGGTTGATACGCGCCAGCAGGTTGAGATTGAACGCCGCGGTGACGCCCAGCGCATCGTCGTACGCAGGGAGCAGCTGGTGTTCCGGCTTGATCAGATCGACGCCGAGCAGAAATGCATCGCCCGGTTGCAGCAGCGCGCGGACTTCGCGCATGAACCGCGTCGCCGCGAGGCGGCGGAAATTGCCGATCGTGCTGCCGAGGAACAGCACCAGCAGCGGCATCGCCCCCTTGCGTTCGGACACGATCTGCCGCAGGCCGTCGAGATAATCGCGCTCATAGCCAACGACGCGCACGCCCGGAATGTCGGCCAGCTCGTGCCGGCACAGCGCAAGCGCGGTCGGCGAGATATCGACCGGGCAGTAGGTCACCGGATGTCGCCGGCCGATCGCTTCGAGCAGCCAGCGCGTCTTGCGTCCGCTGCCGCTGCCGAGCTCGGCGACCAGCCCATGCGCCGGAAGGCGGGAAACCATCTCGGCCGCGTGACTGCGTACGATGCGCTCCTCGGCGCGAGTCACGCCGTATTCGGGCAGGGCCGTGATGACCTCGAACAGCCCCGAGCCTATCGTGTCGTACAGGTAGCGGGAAGAAAGCTCCTTCTGCGGGCTGCGCATCAGGCCGGCGCGAACATCGGCGGCGAAGGCGCGTTCGCCTTGCGGAAGCAGTGCGGTCAGGGCCATAGTTTCCTCGTGTGACAGCGTTCAACGTTCACTGCATATTGCGCCGGCAGGGCAATTCACAAGACGACGCGAATCGACGGATCCGACGACGGTAGGAGTTGCTATTTCGGCCGCGGGGCGGCGAGCTCGGCGCCGGGCGCGGAAAGACGGCCCGCACGCGACTCGCGGACGGCCTCGACCAGCGCCTGCGCCACATTGCGCACTTCGTCCTGGACTGCCTGGTCGCGATCGAGCGCTTCGTGGCTGGTCGCGTACGGCTCGTAATAGCCGACGAAACGGTCGAGGCGCGCTTTCGGCCCCGCATCGATCAGGCCCATCCAGTCGAGCCAGTCGGAGAGCGCGCGCCGCACGCCTTCGACGCCTGCGACGTCGCCATGGACGACCAGTCCGTACGCGCGCCCTGCCAGATGTTTTGGGTACGGCCAGCCCGCCATTTCGAGCGCCTTGGCCTTGTCGACGTCCTTGCCTGCGGTCGATGTGACGTCGGGGTTGCCGCCGTCCGCACAAACCAGGCGGTCGATCATCAGCTTGAGCACGCTGGGCACCTGGTACCAGTGCACCGGCGTCACGATCAGCACGCCATGCGCAGCCGTCCAGCGTTCGTAGATCTCCGCCATCCAGTCGTTGGTCTGGCCGAACGCGTGGTTCGGATAGCAGCTGCAGGGCCAGTGGCACAGCGGCATTGCCGTCGATACGCAAGCCTTGCATGGATGGATATGCCGACGGTAATCGGACGTGATCAGGCTCAGATCGAGCAGATCCGTTTCGATACCCGCGTTGGAGAGCGTCTCGCCCGCGAGCTTTGTCAGCCGATAGGTCTTCGACATTTCGCCGGGGCACGAGCCGTCGTTTCGTGGCGCGCCGCAAATCAGAAGAACACGCGACGCGGTGGCGGGATCGGTTTGTTTAGCGGCTGCGGCCCGCAGCCGCTCGCGCGTCTCCAGCCACTCGACCGAGGTATCGTAATCCGGATCGGCGAACCCCGGCCCGGCCTTGCGCGTAACGGGCGCCTTGCGATCGTCGTGGTAGCCGCTCCAAGCAATCGCCTCGAGCCGATCTAGCGCGGCTTGCTCGGCCCGGAACGCCGGGTCGAAGTATGCCGAGCGGAAGCGCTTGCCGAACTCGACGCGCGAATGCGGCGGCGGCGCCTGTCCCTTGCGGACCTTGATCATGATGTTTTGATTGGCGCGCCGGCCGGGCCGGCTTTTCCCCCAGACGCGAAGGCTACGGTAGCACGCCAGGCGCGTCTGTCGGTGCCCGGCGGAATTTTTTGTCCGTGCAACGCAGCGTCATTGTAGGACGCCGGCTGACACGGCTGTGCCGGCGGGCTGACGCGTTCCGATCGCAGTCATCCGAATGCGTTCGGCTGAAGCGCCCGCTACGCTACCAAGCGAGCTCAATCGTGGTGTCGATGTCGGCGCCGGTGTGCGCGGCGGACACGAAGCCTGCTTCGAACGCCGACGGTGCCAGGTAGACGCCGGCGTCGAGCATGCGATGAAAAAAACGGTTGAACGCCTCCTTGTCGCAGGCCATCACCGCAGCGAACGAATCGGGTACGGTCGCCGAAAAATAAATGCCGAACATCCCCCCGATCGACTGCGCGGAAAACGCGACGCCCGATTTCGCCGCTGCCGCGGCGAGCCCGTCGGTCAGCGCTCGCGTGCGCTCCGCCAGCCGCTGGTGAAATCCCGGCGACTGGATCGCCTTCAGCGTCGCGAGTCCCGCGGCGACGGCCACCGGATTTCCCGACAGTGTGCCGGCCTGATAGACGGGGCCGAGCGGTGCGATCTTTTCCATGATCGCGCGTTTGCCGCCGAACGCACCCACCGGCATCCCGCCGCCAATAACCTTTCCGAGCGTCGTCAGATCGGGGGCGACGCCGTACAGACCCTGCGCCCCTTGCAGGTGCAGCCGAAAGCCGGTCATC
>DASYJB010000209.1:0-4324 GCA_035996965.1 Casimicrobiaceae bacterium
GGGGCCGTGCCTCGCGGTCACGCTGAACGATCGCCAGGACTATTTCGGCCAGACGGTAAATATCGCATCGCGCGTGCAGGCGCTCGCGGTGTCCCATTCGATCCTGGCGACCGGATCGGTCGTCGATCATCCGCAGTCGACCGAATTGCTGCAGATCGACGGCATCAAGCCGACGCCGCGCCGCCTGCCTTTGCGCGGCATTGCGGACGAGGTGGCAGTGTACGAGATACCTTAGCGAGGGCTGTCGGCGGCGGCGTGTCGATGCACGCTATGGCCCCGCATGCGTGTCGTCGAACAGGTCGCGCAGCAGAAAGGCTTCGAGCGCCGCGGTGTCAGCCGGTCGCGCCGACAAAGTGACGACGCGGCCGTGACGCCCCGACTCCCAGGTGAAGTCTTCATGCTCGTGCTCGCGGATGATGACGATCATCCTGCGCACCACGGCAATGTGCATGTCGGGGTTGTTGCCCTTGCGCACTTCGATCATCTGCGGCGTCTGCCGGCCCATTTCCGTATTCCATCCGAAAAACTCGAACGCCGCATCGTCGTAAGACATCCGCTTGATCTGGAAGATGCCCCCGCCGCGGATCGACTGTTTCGCGGCGACGCCGTGCGCGGCGCCGGGAAGATTGGCGGCGATCCTGGTATTGAAGTCGACATCGGGATTGTCGGGCGCCGGTGACTCGGCCGCGCCGCGCGCGCGTCGATTAGCCTGCACGAACGAAAGGAAGTCGCCTTGCGCCGGGGGCCTCGCTTGCGGCGGCGCCGGAGCCGCGGCGATCTGAGGCGGCGGAGCGAGCGCCGGCGTTCGAATCGCAGGCGTCTCCAGGCGTGGCATTGCGACCATCGGCGGCGGCCGTACGCGCGCTGCACGGGGTGGCGTCCTCGAGCGCGGCGCCGCCGCGGGTTCCGCAGGTGCGGATGGCGGCGGCAAGGCACGCGTCGCCTCGGCGAGATCCACCTGGATGGGGCTGCTTTCCTGGTCGGCCGCCTGTTGGTCCGGACCGGGGATCGGCGGATGGGTGAGGACCAGGAACAGCGCCGCGATGTGAAGTACGACCGACGCGGCCAGCGTTACCCACACTTTGCGAATGGTCACGACGTCCTGCCGCGAGGCGGGCTTGTGCAGCCAATGGCTCATCGGCCGCCAGTCGGACGGCGGCAGCGGATCGGAGGTGGGGTCGTCGGGGTTCATTGCGGCTTGGGATGCGAGCGCCGGCTATCGAATGTTCGCACCGACGGATCCGCAGATTCAATACGAGCCAAAGGGCGGCGATTTGTTCCCGTCCTGCTCGCGTCGCGTACCGCCCGCGTCCATTCCGGGATCGCGCCGAACCCAAAATCGGCTACGCTCGCAGTTTTGCAGCCAGCCCCCATCTTAGCAATGTCCGCCGCCCTGTTCACGCCGTACAAGCTGCGCAAGCTCGCGCTCGCCAACCGCATCGTCGTCTCACCGATGTGCCAGTACTCGGCCGTCGACGGCTGCGCGACCGATTGGCACCTCGTCCATTGGGGCCAGTTGCTGCAATCGAGCGCGGGGATGTTCACGATCGAGGCTACCGCGGTGTCGGCGATCGGACGCATCACCTACGCCTGCCTGGGCCTCTACGACGACGCCTGCGAAAAGGCGCTGGATGAGCGTCTGGCGATCGCGCGCAAGCACGCGCCGCCAATGCCGGTGGCGATTCAGCTCGCGCACGCGGGGCGCAAGGGCTCGTCGCAAGTGCCGTGGGAAGGCGGGCAACTGATTCCGGTCGCGCAAGGCGGATGGACGCCGGTGGCGCCGTCGGCGATACCGCAGCTCGAGCACGAAACGCCACCCGCCGCGCTCGACGCCGCGGGCCTGATGCAGATCAAAAGCGAATTCGTCGCCGCCGCGAAGCGGGCGGCGCGGCTCGGTCTCGATGCGCTGGAGCTGCACTGCGCCCATGGTTACCTGCTGCACGAATTTCTTTCGCCGCTTTCCAACCGGCGCGATGACGCCTACGGCGGCTCGTTCGACAATCGCGTGCGCTTTCCCCTCGAGGTCTTCGTGGCGGTGCGCGACTGCTGGCCACAGGACAAGCCGATGGGCATACGCATCTCGGCGACCGACTGGGTCGACGGCGGCTGGACGATCGAGGACTCGGTGGCGCTGGTCCGCCGTCTCAAATCTGCCGGCTGCGATTGGATCGACACGTCGAGCGGCGGCATCTCGCCGGCGCAGAAGATTCCGCTTGGTCCCGGCTACCAGGTGCCGCTGGCGCGCGAGATTCGCCGCGCATCCCACATCGCGACGATGGCGGTAGGCCTGATCACCGAAGCCAAGCAGGCCGAGGCGATCATTGCCTCGGGCGACGCCGACCTGGTCGCGATGGCGCGCGCGATGCTGTGGGACCCTCGCTGGCCGTGGCACGCCGCCGCCGCATTGGGCGCCCAGGTTTACGCGCCCCAGCCGTACTGGCGCTCCCCTCCGCGCGAGGCCGCCAATGTGATCGCGCATGCGAAGGTCGGCATGCGATAGCGCCGCCCGGCGCCGATCGATCGTAAGACTGGATATACTTTGCCTACGTTCGCCGTGGGTCATACCGCAAAGACGGTTCGGGAGGGCTGATGTTCGTCGTCAAGCGTTTGTTGCCGGGTCTTTTGCTTGCCGCCGTGGCCATAACGGCGCGCGCGGAAATGGCGGAGATCAACGTCGCGCAGCAATACGGCGTGGCCTTCCTGCCGCTGATGCTGATGGAGCGCGACAAGCTGGTCGAAAAGCACGCCAGGGCCGAAGGGCTGGGCGAGGTCAGGGTCGGCTGGATCAAGGTCGCTGGGCCGAGCGTGATGAACGACGGCATCATCAGCGGTGCGCTGCAGTTCATTTCAGTCGGCGCGCCGTCGCTGATCACCTTGTGGGACAAGACCCGGGACAACGTTCAGATCAAGGGCATGTCGGCGATGACGACCTACCCGCTGTCACTGAACGTGCGCAACCCGAACGTAAAGTCGATCCGCGACTTCAGCGACAAGGACAAGATCGCCATTCCGTCGGTCAAGATTTCGACGCAGGCCATCATGCTGCAGATGGCGGCGGCGAGAGAGTATGGCGAGCAGAATTACGCCCACTTCGATCCCTGGACGGTCGGCTTGTCGCATCCCGATGCGATGCTTGCGCTGATCAATAATACGGCCGGCGTCGACGCTCACTTCGCCACCTCGCCGTTCCACGAGCAGGAAATGAAAGTGCCCGGGATCCGGACGCTGACGACCAACTACGAGATCCTCGGCGGCCCGGCGACCGCGCTGGTGATCGCCGCATCGACCAAATATCGCGAAGCCAATCCGAAAAGCTACAAGGCATTCTTCGACGCGCTGAACGAGGCGATCGACGCGATCAACAAGGACAAGCGCAGCGCCGCCCGGATCTATCTCGAGCAGGCGAAAGACACCAAGAACACCGTCGATGAAATCTACGCGATGATCAGCGCCTCGGATTACGCGTACACGCTGATGCCGCAGAAGGTCGGCAAGACGGCCGATTTCATGTACAAGATCGGCTCGATCAAGACCAGGCCCGCCTCGTGGAAAGACCTTTTCTTCCCCGAGGTGCAAAACCTGCCGGGCGACTGAAGGCGGCAAGCGATGCGCGAGATGCTCCGCATCGGCGCCGGCGCCGGATTCTCCGGCGACCGCCTGGAACCCGCGGCGGTGCTCGCGGAGCGCGGCCGCATCCAATATCTGGTGCTCGAATGCCTTGGCGAGCGCACGGTGGCGCTGGCGCAGCTGCGCAAGCGGAACGACCCGGCACGCGGCTATGACCCGTTGCTCGAGCGTCGGATCGAATTGCTGCTGCCCTTGTTGCGACGGCACGGCGTGCGCCTGATCACCAACATGGGCGCGGCCAATCCGACGGCCGCGGCCGATGCGATCATCGCTATCGCGCGAACGCAAAAAATCCCGATTCGCGTGGCGGTCGTCACCGGCGACGACGTGCTGGCGAAGATCGAGTCCTCCGAGCTTACGCTGGAGACGCAGGCGCCGATCGCGAAATACGGGGAGCTCGTCTCGGCGAACGCCTATCTCGGCACCGCGGCGCTGCTGCCTGCCCTGCAGTCCGGCGCCGATATCATCATCACCGGCCGCGTTGCCGACCCGTCGCTGTTCGTGGCCCCGATCGCCCATGAGTACGGCTGGCAGCTCGACGACTTCGATCGGCTGGCGCGAGGCACGGCGATCGGGCATCTGCTCGAGTGCGCCGGACAACTCTGCGGCGGCTATTTCGCCGAGCCTGGGCGCAAGGACGTGCCCGACATGGCGCATCTGGGTTTTCCTTACGCCGACGTCGATGCCGACGGCAATG
>DASYJB010000210.1:0-2897 GCA_035996965.1 Casimicrobiaceae bacterium
TTGATGTGACGCCGTAAACCTCGGTGTTCGTCGCTGTTTTCGGCCTCACCTTACACAGTTTCTACACAGTTTCCAGCTTCACCTAACCCGGTACGTTGCGATGTCCGTCGGCATCTCCCGATGTTTGTCCCGGGTCTCGCAGCGGCTAGAGTTTCGCCAGGAATTTGAGCAGCATGTCGGTCACGACCTGCGGCGCCCGGTGCAGGGGTTGTGGCCACCGACAATCGCCGCCACTTTCTTTCCGCGCTGCGCTACGGGCTGCGCGTGGAACCCCCCGCGGAGTTGCTTGCAACCGTCAAGAAGAAGCCGCGCTGAGCCGGCCGGTGTGAACCTTTCGGGCGCTCCCACGTAGTACGGTTATGTTCGATTCCTGGCTGCAGGACCTTCGCTACGCGGTGCGCCTGCTTCGGCGCAACCCGCTCTTTGCGCTCACCGCCGTGCTCTCGCTCGCCATCGGCATCGGCGCGAACACGACGATCTTCACCATCGCGAACGCCCTGCTCTTCAAACCTCCGCTGGGCGTGGCCGACGCCAGCCGGCTCGTCGACGTCGGCCGATCGCAGGACGGCCAGGGCTTCGACAACGGCTCCTACTCGAACTATCTCGATATCCGTGCGCGCAATACGGTGTTCAGCGGCATTTACGCCTACCGCCTCGGGCCCGAGCCGATGAGCCTCCGCGGGAAAGATGGCGCCGAGCGCATCTACGGCGAGATGGTGTCGACCAACTACTTCAATGTCCTGGGGACGCCGCCGCATATCGGCCGCCTCTTCACGTCCGACGACAGCGAGCAGCCAGCGGCGACGCCGCTCGCGGTTCTCAGTCACCGATTCTGGATGCGGCGCTTCAACGGCGATCCGGCGATTGTCGGGCAGACGCTGGTCTTGAATGGGCGCCCTCTTACGGTGATCGGCGTGACGCCCGAGGGCTTTCACGGCACGACGGTGTTGACCAGCGACCTTTGGGTGCCCGTCAACATGGTCGGCGAGCTCGCGTCGCGCCTCCCGCCGGCGATCCTGACCAGCCGCGAGAGTGCGTGGCTGGTCATGGGCGCGCGGCTGAAGCCGGGCGTCACCGTTGGGCAGGCGCAGGCGGAGCTGGCCAACATCGGGCGCGCGCTCGAGCAGGAGTTTCCCGACGCGAACCGCGGCAGGGGGCTGCGCGTCGTCGCCTCGTCTCCGGTACCTGGCGACGGGGCACCGGTCGCGGCCTTCATGGCGGTGCTCATGGCGATCGTGATGCTGGTGCTGGCGATCGCGTGCGCGAACGTGGCCGGCGTCCTCCTGGCGCGCGCCACGACGCGTCGTCGTGAAATCGCGGTGCGGCTCGCGATCGGCGCCGGGCGCGGCCGGTTGATTCGGCAGATGCTCGTCGAGTCGACCCTGCTGTTCCTCATCGGTGGAAGCGGCGGACTGGTGCTCGCGCGGTTGATGACCGGCGCCCTGCTGTCGCTCTTGCCGGCGGTGCCTCTTCCGATCGACGTGACCTTGGCGCTCGACGGACGTGCGGTCGTGTTCACACTCACCCTGTCGCTCGTGGCTGCGATCCTCTCGGGTCTGGCGCCGGCATTTCACGCCTCGCGAGCCGAAGTCGTCGGCGCCTTGAAATCGGATGCCCAAGGTGGACCGGAACGCATCTGGCTTCGCCACGCGTTCGTTGTCAGCCAGGTCGCCCTCAGCATCGTGCTGGTCGTCGGAGCCGGCCTGTTCGCGCGCGCGCTGCAGCGCGCCTCGGAGATCGATCCCGGTTTCGATCCGCACGGAGTCGAGCTCGCGACACTCGACCTGTCGCTCGGTGGCTACACCGCCGACACCGGGCGAGTCTTCGCCCGCGAGCTGATTCGGCGGGTCCGCGAGACTCCCGGCGTGCAGGCGGCAGCGCTCTCGGCGGTGATGCCGCTCGGCGACCGCGGTATCGGCCTCGGTGGGCTGGCGGTGCCTGGCGTCGAGCTGCGAAATGGCCGCCGCTTCTTCGATGTCGACTGGAACGTGATCACGCCCGGCTACTTTGCGACCATGAAGATGGCGCTGTTGACCGGGCGCGATTTCTCCGACGCCGATCGCGAGGGCACGCCATCGGTGGTGATTGTCAACGAGACGGCGGCGCGGCAGTGGTGGCCGCGCCAGGATGCGCTCGGAAAAACGCTGTTGCAGGAGACTGGCCGGCCTGACGCGCCGGACGCCGTGCGAACGCTCACGGTTGTCGGCGTGGCGCGCGACAGCAAGTACCGGAACCTGGGCGAAGATCCGCGGCCGTTCGTCTACGTGCCGATTCAGCAGCAGTATATGTCACGCACTGTTATCGCGGCGCGGTCGGCGCACGGTCAGCGCCTCGCCGGGCAGCTTCGAGCGCTCCTCGCATCGATGAACCCGAATCTTCCCATCGTGCAAGCGCTCACCTTCGACGCCTACTCGCAGCTGGGACTGCTTCCGCAACGCATCGCGGCGTCGGTCGCCGGCAGCCTCGGACTTGTCGGCGTGTTGCTGGCGGCAATCGGGATTTACGGCGTGACGGCCTACATGGTGTCGAGCCGCACGCGCGAGATCGGCATTCGGATGGCGCTTGGCGCCGAGCGCGCGTCGGTGGTGCGCATGGTGCTGCGGCAGGGGCTGACGCTGACGATGATCGGCGCGGCCATCGGCCTGGCGGTCGCCGCCGCGGCAAGCCGCCTGCTCGGCTCGCTGCTCTTCGGCGTTGGCGCCACCGATCCGTTGACCTTCATCGGATCGACGCTGCTATTTTTCGTCGTCGGTGCGGCGGCGTGTTACGTGCCGGCACGGCGCGCCACCGCTATCGGCGCGATGGACGCCCTCCGATACGACTAGGCACAATAGCCCCGGTGCGCGAGACAACCAGCGCCGCCGCTATGCACCTCTGACTGCTTAGTGGCGAAGCGC
>DASYJB010000211.1:0-7511 GCA_035996965.1 Casimicrobiaceae bacterium
ACATTGTTCCACTCGGTGAAGCCTTCGCCCCACCAGAGATCGTTTTCCGGGATCGGATGAAATTGCGGCAGATAGAAGGCGATAACGCGCACGTCGCGCTCGCCCGCTGAACCTGCACCCGGCAGGTTATCGTTCATCGAGTCCAAGACCACGCCATTCAAAGGTTTCCCGCTTCGCCAACAACGATCCCCGGCAAGCCGATTCGGCGGGCTTGCGCCGCAGAAGCGAAGAACAACCGTAACGACGCTCGTCCCTCGCCGGCGAGTTCGGGTATGCGATCGAGCAGTACGCAATGCGTTTCGTTACTGCAATAGAGCCCGATCTTTGTCGCGGTCATAGATGCAAACCAGTCGCCAGGCGATCGATCGGCTCCGAAGAAGATCAAATTATCCCTTCGTGGGACTGCGCCGGCCGCTAGTTCGACGGTCCGCACGGCGAAGACGGTTTGCGTCTGCTGCGGCGGGCCGGAATCCGCCCAGATGGTGACTGCGCGCGATCCAAAACAGCACACCAAGCGTTCGACGTCGGCCCATACGACGTCGATGCTCGCTTTGAGGATAACGATATCGAGATCGGCATTCTGCCAGCGACCATCCTCTTCGGCCGAATCTGGCGCGACGCATCGCGGAACCAGCCGCGGCAGCACTTCACGGCAGATGTCCTGCTCGACCGGACGCCGTTCCAGCGCCATGTCGATGAGCAGGAGGTTTTTTCGCGCCGCCGCTTCGAGGGGCCGCAGTCTGACGGCCGAAGCAACGTGGCGGCGCGCGAGTTCCAAGTCGCCGCGCTGATAGTAGACGACGCCCAGCATGTGGCAAGCATCGAAGTTGTCAGGCTGGGACGCGACCACGGATTGATAGAGTTCGAGCGCTTCCGACAGCCGACCGGCCTTTTGCGCTTCCAGGGCGGAGGCAAGGAGGCCAAGAACTGGCAGCAGGGCCGGCACCGATGCGGCGCCGTGGCATTCCTTGTATCGTCTGCCGCTCCCGCAAGGGCACGGTGCGTTACGCGAAGCCGGGCTTTGCACCGCGAACGTCGCCTTCGTCAATGACCGCCGTGCTGCGCGAGATTCTCGAAACGCGTGTATTCGCCAAGCCATGCGAGCGGAACGACGCCGGTCGGGCCGTTGCGCTGTTTGCCGATGATAATTTCCGCACGGCCCTTGAACTGCGTGTCCGGGTTGTAGACTTCGTCGCGGTAAATGAACAGGATCACGTCGGCGTCTTGCTCGATCGCCCCGGATTCTCGCAGGTCCGACATCACCGGCCGTTTGTCGGTTCGGGACTCGAGACTTCGGTTCAACTGCGACAGCGCCATCACCGGCACTTTCAGCTCCTTGGCCAGCGCCTTCAGCGAGCGCGATATCTCGGATATCTCGGTCGCGCGGTTCTCGCCTTCGCCGACCGCCTGCATCAGCTGCAGGTAGTCAACGATGATCGCGCCAAGCTTGCCGCCGTACTGGCGCGACAGTCGCCGCGCGCGCGCGCGAAGCTCGAGCGGATTCAGCGCCCCAGTATCATCGATATGGATCGGCGCGTCGTTGAGTCGGCCGAGCGCGCCCGACAGCCGCTCCCAGTCGTCGTTCGACAGGCGCCCGGTGCGGATCTTCTGCTGGTCGAGCCGTCCGACCGAGCCCATCAGACGCATCGCCAATTGGCTGGCGCCCATTTCCATGCTGAAAATCGCCACCGGCATTTTCGATGTCAGCGCGATGTGCTCGCCGATGTTGAGTGCTAAGGCAGTTTTGCCCATGCTCGGCCGACCGGCGATGACGACCAGGTCGCCTTCCTGCAGCCCCGAAGTCATGCGGTCGAGGTCGGTGAACCCGGTTGCGACGCCGGTGACGTCGGATGGATTGTCGCGGTTGTACAGAAACTCGATGCGCTCGACGACCTGCGTCAGCAGCGGGCGGATCTCCTGGAAGCCCTGCTGGCCCCGCGCGCCGTGCTCGGCGATTTCGAATACCTTGGTCTCGGCGTGGTCGAGGATCTCGCGCACGCTGCGGCCCAGCGGATGGTAGGCGGCGTCGGCGATCTCGCCGCCGGCGGCCGCGAGCCGGCGCAGGATGGCGCGCTCGCGCACGATCTCGGCGTAGCGCCGGATGTTGGCGGCCGTCGGCACGTTCTCGACCAGAGCGCCGAGATAGGCCATGCCGCCGACGTAGTCGAGCTTGGTCAGCGACTGCAGCGCTTCGGCCAGTGTAACGACGTCGGCCGGTTTGTTGTCGGCGATCAGCCCGACCGTTGTCTTGTACAGCAGCCGGTGCGCGTCGCTGTAGAAATCCTCGGTCCCGAGGATGTCGGCGACGCGATCCGCCGCACCGTTGTCGAGCAGCAGACCGCCCAGGACCGACTGCTCGGCCTCAATCGAATGGGGCGGAACCTTGAGCGCTTCGAGCTCGCGATCGTTGGGCATGCGTAAGGATTCGGTCTTGCGGAAGGCACGCGCATTCTAGCAGTTGGCCGCCGCGCTTTGCCGCGGGCGCTACGCCTGCTGAATGATCAGTCGAGAGTTTACGCGCGCCCCAACGAAATGGGGCCGTTTCCGGCCCCAGATCGAGTGTAAGCGCGAGACCAGTCGGTCAGCCGGCCTGGACCCCGGTCGTATCGCCCAGGACGTGGACGTTGATATGCGCCATGGCGTCCGCGTGCAGCGCGATCGTCAGCGGAAACTCGCCGATATGCTTCAACGGACCGTCGGGCATGCGCACCATCGCCTTCTCGACCGTATGGCCGAGCCCTGCCAGTGCGTCGACGACGTCGACATTGGTCACCGAACCGAACAAGCGGCCGTCGACACCCGCCTTTTGCGTGATCTGCACCGACACGCCTTCGAGCTTGGCCGCCCGCTCCTGCGCCTGCGTCAGCCTGTCCGCGGCCGCCCGCTCGAGCTCGCCGCGCTTTTCCTCGAGCAGCTTGAGATTCTCCGGCGTCGCGCGCTTGGCCTTGCCCTGCGGAATCAGGAAATTGCGCGCGTAGCCCTGCCTGACCTTGACCACCTCGCCGAGATCGCCGACGTTGTGCACTTTTTCCAGCAATATGATTTGCATGCGAGTCTCCGCTCAGTGCAGGTCGGTGTAAGGCAGCAGCGCGAGAAAGCGCGCCCGCTTGATCGCGGTCGACAGCTGGCGCTGGTAGCGCGCCTTGGTGCCGGTGATGCGCGCCGGCATGATCTTGCCGTTTTCCTGGACGAAGTCCTTCAGGACGTCGATATCCTTGTAATCGATCTGCTTGACGCCCTCGGCGGTAAAGCGGCAGAATTTCTTGCGCTTGAACAGGTTATTCCCGCGCTCGCGCTTCTTGCCATCCTTGCCTTTACCTTTGCCTTTGGCGTTTCTTCCCATGGGACGGGGCATTTGATTTTCCTTTGATTTCGCTTGGGGTCAGCGTCGGCTGAAGCTCAAGCGGTGAGTTCGAATTCGTTGACGTGCAGCGCGACGGTGATGCCGGTGCGGTAGCGCCGCGCGAGGAAGCCGCGGCAGCGAAGCTCGGCGCCGGGGGCGACGCCTGCCAGCGCCTTGGCGACCGGACCCAGCGCGACGGCGGAGATCTCGCACGCCACCCGCCGTTCGCCGCCTGCCTCGACCTGCATCGACTCATGCACCAGATGAAAGTCGAGTGCCGGGACGCCGGTCGGCGTGAAGCGCAAGGCGTCTCGCGATTGCATGCGTGCGTCCAGCGTCACCTGATTGGCCTGCACGTTGTGCTTGCTTCGACCGCGGCCGCCTTACGCCTGCGCGCGCGGCGTCTCCGCCCGCGGCGACTGCGCTGCCGGGGCCTCTGCCGCAGGCGCGGTTGCCGCCGGCGCCGCAGCAGGCGCGCCTGGCCCGGCCGGAGACAGCGATCGCGATTTCTCCTCCTTCATCATCGGCGAGGGCGTGACGGCCGCTTCGCGCATCGCGACGATCAAGTGACGGAGGACCGCGTCATTGAACTTGAAGGCGTGCTCGAGCTCGGTGAGCGTCGGCGCATCGCACTCGATGTTCATCAGGACGTAGTGGGCCTTGTGCATCTTGGCGATCGGATAGGCGAGCTGGCGGCGGCCCCAATCCTCGAGGCGGTGGATCCTGCCGTTGCCCGCCGTGACCATGGCGCGGTAGCGCTCGACCATCGCGGGCACCTGCTCGCTCTGGTCGGGATGCACAATAAATACGATTTCGTAGTGACGCATGCAGACTTGCTCCTTATGGACTGGTTGGGCGATCGACTCGCCGATGGCCTCCCCGTCTGCGGCGGGTGAGGCAAGGAACCCGAAATTATAGCTGAATTCGCTCGTCCGGACAAGGGCTTAGGAGTGCCCTGCGCCGGGGAGCCGATCGGCTGCGTCGGCTGTCGAATAGGCTGCCCGCCTGCGATCTGACAGGAGAGTCTGCATGGCTACCGCCCACGCCGCACCCGGCGAATTGATCGACATTCGGCCGTTCGGCCCGGCGCTGCCGCAGGTCGCGTCGGAAACGCTGGTGCGCGCCGAGCACCTCGAGGTGTTTCGCCTGGTCCTGCTGGCAGGCCGGTTTCTGCCCGCCCACGACCACCGGCGGCCGGTGACGATCCACTGCATCGAAGGCCGCATCGAGCTCGTGACCAGCGATAAGAGGCTGCCGATGCACGCCGGGAGCCTCGTCTATCTGGCGGGCGGCACGCCGCACGAGCTCAGGGCCCTCGAGGACTCGTCACTGCTGGTCACCTTGCTCGTACGCCGCGAATGATCGCGTTGGCGTCGCCCAAGGACGAGAAGACGGCACCGCTGGTCCTGACGATCGGGCATTCGACGCGGCCGATCGATGTTTTCGTGGGGCTCCTCGCCGCGAACGGCGTGACGCATCTGATGGATGTGCGCACGATCCCGAAGTCGCGCCACAACCCGCAGTTCAACAGCGACGCGCTGGCTCGCTCGCTGCGCGATGCCGGCATTGCCTGCAGCCACGTCCCCGGTCTCGGCGGCTTGCGCCGCACGAGTCCGGATTCGCCCAATGCAGCCTGGCGCAACCCGTCGTTCCGCGGCTACGCCGATTACATGCAGACACCGGCGTTCGCCGAGCATCTCGCCGAGGTCGTCGAACTGGCCAAAAGCGAGCGCGTGGCGCTGATGTGCGCCGAGGCCGTCCCGTGGCGATGCCATCGGTCGTTGATCGCCGATGCGCTGGTCGCGCGCGGAATCGCCGTCGAGGAAATCGTCAGCGAGACGCGGCGAACGCCGCACAAGCTGACGCCGTTTGCGCGAGTCGAAGGAACTTCGGTCACCTATCCGGCGATCGATGCCGGACAGGCTGGCTAGGCGCGGACGCAATGGGTCGTGCGACTTTCGCTATCGTATGCCGTGCTCAGCGGGATTGGCCGGCCGCGACCGTCGGCACGAACTTCGCGAGCACCAGGTCCCGCTCGCTCTTGGACATCGCCGCCAGATCCTTCACCCGCGCATAAAACCGCCGCAGGTCGCCGCCTTCGGCGGCGAGCAACCCGGCGAACTCCGGAACCTTGCGTGTGTACAGGCCGACGGCGGCAAGGCTTGCATTGTTGGGTCCCTGCGCGAACCAGTTGTCGTACGCCGGATAGCCGCCCCATTCGCGCTTGAGTGCGTCGTAATCGGCGCGCATTTGCGCGAACGCCGCCGCCTTGCCGATCCGCTTGGCGACGACGCTTTCATCACTCGCGTACAAACCCTCCAGCGAGCGCTGCGTGCGGTCGATCAGCATCCGGAACCCCTCGCGGTAACGCTGCGCAGAGTCAAATTGCGCGGTCAGCGCCGAATCGTTCTGCGCCGCGAGCCAGCGCTTGAGTCCCTCCTGCTCGACCGACACGGCGAACGACTCGTTGAACACCGTGTCGTCCTTCGCGTAGACGACCTGGTGCGCGAGCTCATGGAAGATCAGCCGCGCGATCTCGATGTCGGGATAGCGAATGAACGTCGACAGCATCGGATCGGCGAAATACCCGAGCGTCGAATACGCCGGGACGCCGCCGACATGCACGTCGTCGCCGGTCGCGGCGAGCTCGGCCGCTTCGGCGCGCGCGGCCGCCTCGCTGAAGTACCCGCGGTAATTGACGCAGCCCGCAATCGGAAAGCACCACTGCAGCGGCTTGAGCGATAGTTCGGGTGCCGCGAAGACGTTCCACAGCACGAAGCGGCGATCGAGCTGGGCGTAGCGCCGGTAGCTCAGGTTGTCGGGCAGCCCGAGCTCGCGGCTCGCGTAGTTGCGAATGGCGACCACGCGCTCGAGCTTGCGCTTCAGCGCGGGATCGCCGGTCTCGTCGACGACGCTGGCGATCGGTTGCGCACGGCCGAGCAGGTCGAACTGGCCGCGTATACCCTGCCAGTAATATTCGACGGTCGTGCAGCCGGCAAGCAGCGTCAGTACGGCTATCGCGGCAAGCGAACGTATCATCGGCGGCGCAGTCGCGGCAGCCAAGCCGCCAGCCGACGCACACCTTCGCGCAGCCGATCGATCGCGATTGTGTAGGCGAAGCGCACATGGTCGCCGGCGCGATGCACCCCGAAATCGACGCCGGGCGTGAATGCGACCCCGGTGTTGGCGAGCGCCTCGCGGCAGAAGGTCTCGCTGTCGAGCCCGAACGGAGAGCAGTCGGCGTAGACGAAAAATCCGCCGGTCGGCAGCAGGGGAATCGCGAAACCCAGCTCGCGCAACGCCGGCACCAGGAAGTCGCGCCGCGCCTGGAATTCGCCGCGGCGGCCCTCAAGAATCGCCAAGGTCGTCGGCTCGAAGCAGGCGAGCGCGGCCCGCTGCGACAGGGTCGGCGGCGAGATATAGAGGTTCTGCGCCAGTTTTTCCAGGTCGCGTATGTGCCGCTCGGGCGCGACCAGCCAACCGAGCCGCCAGCCGGTCATGTTGAAGTATTTGGAAAAGCTGCTGATCACGAAAATGTCGTCGGTCAGGGCCAGCGCGGTCTGCGGCCGGCCGGCGTACGAAAGTCCCAGGTAGATCTCGTCGACGATCAGCGCGCCGCCGCGCGCGGCGACCGTCGCGGCGATGCGCTGCATTTCGGCGGGCGCGACCGTCGTTCCGGTGGGGTTCGACGGGGTGGCGATCAATGCGCCGCGCGTGCGTGGCGTCCACGCTCCTGCAATGACAGCGGAATCGAGTTGATAGTTCGATTCCGGGCCGACCGGGATTCCTACCGCCTCCCCTTCCAATGTACGGATGAAGTGGCGATTGCACGGGTAGCCGGGATCGGACATCAGGATCTGCTCGTCGCGATCGACCAGCAAGGCTAGCGTCAGCAATAGCGCAGCCGACGATCCTGCCGTAACAACGATGCGCTCGGGTGCGACGACAACGCCATAGTGCTCGTCGTAATGGCGCGCAATGGCCGCACGGAGCTCGGACAAGCCCAGCGCCGAGGTGTAGTAGATGCCGCCACCCTCGAGCGCGGCCCGCGCCGCCGCGAGGACCGGCTCGGGCGTCGGAAAATCGGGCTCGCCAATCTCCATATGGAGGACATCGCGTCCCGCCGCTTCGAGCGCACGCGCCGCGGTTTGCACTTCCATGACGTGGA
>DASYJB010000212.1:0-15935 GCA_035996965.1 Casimicrobiaceae bacterium
GTCGCGGCACCGAGCGAAACCTCGTCCATGCCGTCCTTGCCGTAGACGACCAGCACGTGCTTGCTCCCGAGGCGCTGCAGCACGCGGACCTGGATGCCGACCAGGTCGGGATGGAACACGCCGAGCAGCTGATTCGGGGCACCGGCCGGATTGGTCAGGGGTCCCAGGATGTTGAATATCGTCCGGATGCCCAATTCCTTCCGAACTGGCGCCGCGTGCTTCATCGCGCTATGGTGGTTGGGCGCGAACATGAAGCCGATGCCGGTCTCGCCTATGCAGGCGGCGACCTGCTCGGGCTTCAGCATGATGTTGGCGCCGAGCGCCTCGAGAACGTCGGCGCTGCCGGATCGCGACGAAACCGAGCGGCCGCCGTGCTTGGCCACGCGCGCGCCCGCCGCGGCGGCGACGAACATCGACGCGGTGGATATGTTGAACGTATGCGAGGCATCGCCGCCGGTGCCGACGATGTCGACCAGCCGCTCGTGGTCGGCAACCTCGACCTTGGTCGAGAACTCGCGCATCACCTGCGCCGCCGCGGCGATCTCGCCGACCGTTTCCTTTTTCACGCGCAGGCCCACCGTCAGCGCTGCGACCATCACCGGCGAGGCATCACCGCTCATGATCTTGCGCATCAGCGCAAGCATCTCGTCGTGAAATATCTCACGGTGCTCTATCGTGCGCTGCAACGCCTGCTGCAAGTCGATGGACATCGATGGCTCCGGTCTGGTTTGTTAGTGTGCTGAGTCAGAAATTCGCTCGATAGTTCGCGGCGGATTTGCTCCTTTATCTTCGGACTCTCCGACTCAGCACACTAATGCGCAGCAAGAAAATTCGCCAGAAGCGCATGACCGTGCTCGGTCAGGATTGCTTCCGGATGAAACTGGACGCCCTCGACCGCGAGCTCGCGATGGCGCACGCCCATGATTTCGCCGTCTTCGCTGGTCGCGGTGACCTCCAGACAGGCCGGCATCGACTCGCGCTCGATAACCAGCGAATGATAGCGGGTAGCGGTCAGCGGGTTGGCGAGACCGGCGAAGACGCCGCCGCCGCTGTGCGAGATCGTCGAGACTTTCCCGTGCATGACGCGCTGTGCGCGAACGATGCGCCCGCCGAACGCCTGCCCGATCGCCTGGTGGCCCAGGCAGACGCCGAGTATCGGTATCTTGCCGGCGAAGCGCTCGATCAGCGCCACCGAGATCCCGGCCTGGTCCGGCGTGCAGGGCCCCGGAGAAATGACGATTCTTTCCGGCTGCCATGCCGCTATCTGTTCCAGCGTAATCGCGTCATTGCGCTGGACGTGCACGTCCGCGCCGAGCTCGCCGAAATACTGGACCAGGTTATAGGTGAAGCTGTCGTAGTTGTCGATCATCAGCAGCATGGATGGGTCCTATGCCGTCAATAGCGATAACCAAAAGCCGCGATGTCGCGGGCGAAGCGCTGCTCGAACAGCGCCCGGTCTGGATAGTGGCCGTGCCGTCGCACTTGCTCTGGTGAATGAAAATGGATTCGTGTTGCCGGCCGAGCATCGGCAGCGCATCATGGCCCGCTCGCGAGTAACATGCGTGCTGCCATGCCTGCCCCAATTCAGATGCTGTGGGTGAAAGGGCCGCTGAGTCCGCTGGAGCGCCTTTCGATGGCCAGTTTCATGCGGTGCGGCCATCCCGTGCATTTGTACATCTACGGACAGGTGGACGGCGTGCCGCAAGGGGTGACCGTGCTCGATGGCCGGGCCATCCTTCCGGAAGCGCGCATCTGCCGCTACGGCCCCGCTGCCGGGCCGGGCGAGGGAAGCCTCGCGCTGTTCTCCAACCTGTTTCGCTATGCGTTGCTCGACCGCCTCGGCGGCGTCTGGAGCGACTGCGACATGGTTTGCCTCAAGCCGCTCGATACGACCCTCGCCGCCGACTATTTGATCGCCACCGAGTACCGCGATGCTACCAGGCAAATCGCGCTCGCCAACAACTGCCTGCTCAAGGTTCCGGCGCAATCGCCATTCATCGCCGAGTGCAATGCAATAGCGACGAGCGTCGACCTGGAAAAGTGCGGCTGGGGAGAGCTCGGCCCGAAGATGATTACCGCGATGGTGGGCAAGCACGAGCTGCAACGTTTTCTCGCGCCGCCTTGGGCGTTCTCTCCGCTGGGCTGGTGGGAGTTCCGGCGCCTGGTCGAGAACACACCCCTGCGATGGCCCGACGTCACGCTCGCGTTGCACAGCTTCAACGAAATGTGGCGCCGCAGCGGGGTGGACAAGCACGCGCGGTATGGCGCACAGTCGCCGTTCGAGCGGCTCAAGGCGCGATATCTGGCCGGTTCGGACAAAGGCGCCGGACGCGACGACGCCGACCTGCCTGTCCCAGTCATGCCGGCAGACAAGACGCGCGACAGCTGACGCGACACTGACCGGTCGGGCGCGAGCACCGGCGCTAGGCTTCGGCGTCGAGTCCAAGCTGCACCATGTCCGCGGCGCGCAGCAGCGCGCGCAGCTTGTTCATCGTCTCCTGCCACTCGCCTTCCGGCGAGGAATCGTGGACGACGCCGCCGCCGGCCTGCGCGTAGAGCATGCCGTCCTTGATCACCGCCGTGCGCAGCGCGATCGCTGTATCCATGTCGTCCTGGAAGCTGATGTAGCCGACCGCGCCCGAATAAATGCCGCGGCGCGTCGGCTCCAGCTCATCGATGATTTCCATCGCGCGCACCTTCGGCGCGCCGCTGACCGTTCCGGCGGGAAATGCGGCGCGCAGGACGTCGATGCTGGTCAGCCCAGGTTTCAATATCCCCTCGACGTTCGACACGATGTGCATCACGTGCGAATAGCGCTCGATCACCATGCGATCGGTGACCCGCACGGTCCCGGTTTGCGCAACGCGTCCAACGTCGTTTCGTCCCAGGTCGAGCAGCATCACGTGCTCGGCGATCTCCTTCGGATCGGCGAGCAGCTCGGTCGCCAGCACGTCGTCGGCCTCGCGCGTCGTGCCGCGTGGCCGCGTGCCCGCGATCGGCCGAAGCGTGATGCCGGCGCCCTCCTTGCGCACCAGAATCTCGGGAGAGGCGCCGACGACGTGGAAGTCTCCGAAGTCGTAATAGAACATGTACGGCGACGGGTTGAGCGAGCGTAGCGCGCGGTACAAGGAGAGCGGGGGTGCTGCAAACGGCCGTCGCATGCGCTGCGATATCACGACCTGCATGATGTCGCCGGCGGCGATGTACTCGCGCGAGCGGCCCACGGCGGCCTGGTAGGCTTCGGCCCCGAATTCGCTCTCGGCGACGCTTACCTCGGTCGCCGTCTGGTAAGGGATAGCCACCGGGTCGCGGAGCTTGCGCCGCAGCGCCTGCAGCCGATCGCGCGCCTCCCAGTAGGCATTCGGCTCGGCCGGATCGGCATAGACGATCAGCGAGATCTTGCCCGACAGGTTGTCGACGACCGCGAGCTCCTCGGTCAGCAGCAGCAGGATGTCGGGCACGTCGGCCAGCGCAGGAGAAGCGGCGGGGGCGGAATCGGCGAGCCGGTGCTCGATGTGGCGGACGGTGTCGTAGCCGAAGTAGCCGGCGAGGCCGCCGCAAAAGCGCGGTAGCCCGGGCCGCGGAGCGGCGCGATAGCGACGCAGGAACTCGCCGACGAACGCCAGCGGATCGCCTTCGTGGCGTTCGACGATACCTCCCCGATCCTCGACCTCGATCGAACGTCCGCGGCTGCGGATCCGGACTTTCGCCGGCAAGCCGATGAACGAGTAGCGCCCGAAGCGCTCGCCGCCGACGACCGATTCCAGCAAATAGGTGTAGCGCTGGTTGGCGAGCTTGATGTAGAGGGAAAGCGGCGTGTCGAGGTCGGCGAACGACTCGAGCACCAGCGGAATGCGGTTGTAGCCCTGCGCCGCGAGCGCGCGGAATTCGGCTTCGGTCATGATGCTCCAACGGTTTTTCTACAACTGCAACGACACTGCGAAGGCGTCGCGATCAGCGCGCGACGCCGGGGCGGCCTACGCTGATCGCCGCCAGCGACTATCGTTGCCGCGCGGCGATGACCATCGGCCGCTTTTGCAGTTGTGAACGTCGAAGCCCATCGTTCAACCCAGTCGTAACCGTTCCGGGAGTTCATCCAGCGAGGAAACTATACCATCGCAGTCGAGGCTTTGCACGGGCCGTCCCTCGTTGTAGCCGTAAGGCACGCAGAAAACCGGGCATCCCGCCGCACGCGCCGCCTGTGTATCGTTGGCCGAATCGCCGAGCATCAGCAGACGGTCCGGCGCGACGCAAAAATGCCTGGCGGCATGCTGCAGCGGCAGCGGATCCGGTTTTTTCGCCTCGAGCGAATCGCCGCCGACGACCAGGCTGAAATACGCGCCCAACCCGGCCTGGGCCAGATGCGGGCGCACGAAACGGCTGGTCTTGTTGGTCACGCAGGCGAGTCCGAAGCCCGCGCTGGCGAGCCTCTCCAGACCTTCGCGCACGCCGGGAAACACGACGGTTTCGCGGCCGAGAACGCGTTCGTAGTCGGTTTCGTACAACGCAAGCGCGCGTGCCTCGTCGCTCGGCGTCGGCGGCGATCCTTGCGCGGCGGCCAGAGCGCGCCGAACCAGATTCGCCATGCCCTTGCCGACCATCGCGCGTATCGCATCCTTGGGCAGCGCCGGCTGGTTCAGGCGCGCCAGCATCAAATTGATCGCCGTGGTCAGGTCATGGATGGTGTCGAGCAGCGTCCCGTCGAGATCGAAGGCGATTGCGCGCACGCGAATGCGCGGGGACGGTGCGATCGTCATGCGGATACTCCAGTACGAGAAGCCGCCGCGTATCCAGCCGCATTCGCCGCGGCGCGCATCGCCGCGATCGTCTTCGAATAATCGCCGCTGCCGAAAATCGCCGACCCGGCGACGAAGGTATCCGCGCCCGCCCGGGCGGCAGCGCCGATGTTGTCGACTTTGACGCCGCCGTCGACTTCGAGCCGGATCGACCTTCCGCTGCGCGCCGCGACGGCGTCGATGCGCTCGCGCGCCAGCGAGAGCTTATGCAGGGCTTCCGGAATGAATGGCTGGCCGCCGAAGCCGGGATTGACCGACATGATCAGCACCAGATCGAGCTCCTCGAGCACGTGATCGAGACAGGAAAGCGGGCTCGCCGGATTGAGCACCAGGCCCGCCTTGCAACCGCGCTCGTGGATCAGGTTGATCGTTCGATCGACATGGTCGCTCGCTTCAGGATGAAAGCTGATGATCGCCGCGCCGGCGTCGGCGAACGCGGGAACCAGCGCATCGACCGGTCGCACCATCAGATGCACATCGATCGGAACGCCGACGTGGGGCTTCAGCGCTGCGCATACCAGCGGTCCGATCGTCAGGTTCGGAACGTAATGATTGTCCATCACGTCGAAATGGATCAGATCGGCGCCGGCCTCGATCACCGCGCGTACTTCCTCGCCGAGCCGCGCGAAATCCGCGGAGAGAATCGAGGGTGCGATCTGGATGTCGCGCATGGCGTTATAATCGCTCAGGGAAAAGACTTAAAGAGCACGCCGATGGGCGAGTCCAGCAAATACGAGATCACCGTCGAGCCGCGAGCGACGTACGTCGAGGATCAGTCGGATCCGTCGAAGAATCAGTATGTATTTGCTTACACGATCTCGGTGACCAACACCGGAACGGTCCCTGCGCAACTGATCAGCCGGCACTGGGTCATCACCGATGCCAACAACAAGGTAATGGAGGTCAAGGGCCTCGGCGTCATCGGTCAGCAGCCGCTGCTCAAGCCGGGTGAAAGCTTCGAGTACACCAGCGGCACACATCTGGAAACGGCGGTGGGCACGATGCATGGCACCTATCAGATGGTGGCCGAAGACGGCCAGCATTTCGACGCGCCGATCCCCTCGTTCACGCTTTCGGTGCCGCGCATTCTGCATTAGTGTCCGTTTTCTCCGATTTGTCTGAACGCGCCGAGCTGTTCTCGCGCGCGCCGCCCACGTTGCACCGCATCTTCAGCCTCCGCCTTCGCCGCCGTCGCCGTCGCTCGGATCCTTCGGGTCACGCGGGGGACTCTTGCGCTTCCCGCCCATGGTAAACCAGACGATAAACACCGCGAGCGCCAGCGCCACCAGGGCTTCGAGCAACAGCCACTCCATTGGCTCGCCTTTCCATCAGCTGCTGGCCGCGCTGCTGATCGCGTCCATTGCCGGTTGCGTGACCACGCCGCCCGCACCGCCGCCCCCGCCTCCCTCGGTGGTGCGCGCGCCGCCTGAACCGGCGAAGGCGGTGTTGCGCATCGCCACTTACGCCGCGGTTCCCGGTTGGCGCGACGACAGCGCGCCGGCGGCCTGGCCGGCATTCGTCGCGGGCTGCGCGCCGCTCCTTCAGTCACCCGCTGCGTCGGTCTGGCGTGAAAGCTGCGAAGCCGCGCCAGGCGTCGATTCCCGCAACGACACCGAGGTGCGCGCGTTTTTCGAAGCGCATTTTACCCCATACCAGCTGATCGGCGCCGACGGACGTGACAGCGGTGTCGTGACAGGCTACTACGAGCCCTTGCTGCAAGGCAGCCGGCAGCGAACCGAACGTTATCGCTTTCCGCTCTACGCCGTGCCCGACGACTTGCTTGTCGTCGACTTGGGCGAGCTCTTCCCCGAGCTCAAGGACAAACGGGTGCGCGGCCGCCTCGAAGGCAGGCGCGTCGTTCCCTATTGGCCGCGCGCGGACATCGACGCGGGACGCGCGCCGCTCGCCGGCAAGGAACTGGTCTGGGTCGACGATGCGGTCGAGGCGTTCTTCCTGCAGATCCAGGGCTCGGGCCGGGTGCAGCTTGCCGAGGGCGGGATCCTGCGGCTCGGTTACGCCGATCAGAACGGGCAAGCGTTCCGCTCGATCGGGCGCTTGCTGGTCGAGCGCGGCGAATTGCCGCTGGCACGGGCGTCGATGCAGGGGATCAAGCAGTGGGGCCGCGAGCATCCGGACGCATTGCCCCCGTTGCTGGCCGAGAATCCGAGCTTTGTGTTCTTTCGCGTCGTCGAGCCGGACCCGAAGGCGGCGATCGACGGACCGATTGGAACGCTCGGCGTGCCTTTGCTTCGGGAGCGGACGATTGCCGTCGATCCGACGATCGTACCGCTGGGCGCGCCGGTATTTCTGGCGACGACTTATCCGCTTTCGGACCGGCCGCTGCAGCGCCTGGTGCTGGCGCAGGACACCGGCGGCGCGATCAAGGGTGTGTTGCGCGCCGATTTCTTCTGGGGCTTTGGCGACGACGCGGGTCGCGAGGCAGGTCGCATGAAGCAGGCGGGCAGGATGTGGCTGCTGTGGCCGAACGGCGCGCCGCTTCCCTATTGAGTCGAGGCAGCCGAAGGCGCGTCAGCTGCCGGGCAGCGCGTGCACCGGGGGGAAAAAGAGCTCCTTCCACGACGCTGGCGTCGCCTTGATCGTCCCGACGCGGGACATGAATTCGGCATAGCGCATCGTGCCGTCGGGAACCGTCGAGAATTTCGAGTTGCGATCGCTCAAGATGCGCAAGACTTCGTCCGGCGAAGACTTCTGCTTGGATACGGCCAGGTAAATCTCGGCCGCGCGCCGCTTGTCGCTCGCGATCAGCGCATTGGCCTCGTTCATCGCCGCGATGAACGCCGCGCACAGTTTCGGGTTGGCTTCGAAAAAGCGCCGGCTGGTGTAGGTCATGTCCAGCGTGATGTTGCCCAGCAAGTCGACCGAGTTGAACACGCGATGCAGTCCCGGCGTCGCGTCCTCGATGTATGAAAACGGCGGCGAGGCCATGTGGCTGTCGATCTCGCCCCTGCCGGAAAGCAGCACCGTCAGCGCCTCCGGATGCGGCAGTCCGACGGTGATCGGATCGAGCTTCGCATAGTTCGCATCGCCGAACTCCTTCGCCGCGGCCATGTGCAGCAGCACGGCGGGAAGCGACGTCTTGATGCCGGGGACGGCGATCCGGTCCTTGTCGGTGAAGTCCTTCAGCGATTTGACGCTTGGATTGCGCGTCATCAGATACATCGATGACGAGCTCATTCCGGTCAAGCCGCGGACCTCCTGCGCCGGATTGTCCTTGGCCTTCGCCCACAAGGTGAGGAATCCGGGGACGCCGCTCGACGCGATGTCGAGCGCCCCCGAAAGCATCGCATCGTTGATCACGTTGCCGCCGTCGAGCACGACGTAGCTCGCCTTGACGCCGGGCAGCCCCGCCGCGGCGGCGTGCTTTTCGACGAGTTTCTCGCTCGCCATCACCATCAGCGGCAGATACAGCACGCCGTAGCCGTGCGAAATGCGGACTTCGGCGACTTCGCCCGACGCCGCCTGCGACATCGCGAGCGCCAGCGCGGCGGCGCAAGCGACCCCGAGCCGCCCCAGTCTGCCGGTCAGGGTCATGTTCTTGCGCGTTGATTCAACCGGCGGCTTCGAGCACGCCATGCGCCTGGGCGTCGGCGTGATACGACGATCGCACCAGCGCGCCGACGGCGGCGTGCTCGAAACCCAGCGTATAGGCTTCGCGCTCGAACATCGCGAAGCCGTCCGGATGCACGTAGCGGAGCACCGGCAGATGCGAAGCGGTGGGCTGCAGGTACTGGCCTATGGTCAGCATGTCGATGCCGTGCGCGCGCATGTCGCGCATCACCGCGAATATTTCCTCGTCGGTCTCGCCTAAGCCCACCATCAGTCCCGACTTGGTCGGGATATGCGGAAAGCGCTCCTTGAATGCCTGCAGCAAGCGGAGCGAATTCGCATAGTCGGATCCGGGCCGCGCCTGGCGGTAGAGCCGCGGCACCGTCTCCAGGTTGTGGTTCATCACGTCGGGCGGCGCCTGCGCGAGGACGTCCAGCGCGCGCTCGAGCCTGCCGCGAAAGTCGGGTACCAGCACTTCGATCCGCGTCGCCAGCGAGCGTTCGCGCACCGCGCGTATGCAGTCGACGAAATGCTGCGCGCCGCCGTCGCGAAGGTCGTCGCGGTCCACGCTGGTGATCACGACATAGGCGAGCTTCAGCGCCGCGATCGTCGCGGCGAGATTCGCCGGCTCGTCGGCGTCCAATGGCAGCGGCCGCCCGTGCCCGACGTCGCAGAACGGACAGCGGCGCGTGCAGATGTCGCCCATGATCATGAACGTTGCCGTGCCCTTGCCGAAGCATTCGCCGATGTTCGGGCATGAGGCTTCTTCGCAAACGGTGTGCAGCTTGTGCTCGCGCAGGATGCGCTTGATCTCGTAAAAGCGCGGCGATGAAGGCGCGCGCACGCGAATCCAGTCGGGCTTTTTCAATCGCTCGGCCGGCACGATCTTGATTGGGATGCGCGCGGTCTTCGCGTCCCCCTTGTGCTTGACCCCGGCGGCGTTGGCCAGCGGGTCTGGCGGATGGACGTCGCTCATCGGCCGGACGCGGCGCCGATCGCGGCGTCGAGCGCTGCAACCAGCCGCGACTCGATTTCGGCGCGCGGCGCATCGATGCCGAGATCGCGCAAGCGCGTCACCGCGAGGCCGCGGTACCCGCAGGGATTGATGTCGGCGAACGGGGCAAGATCCATGTCGATATTGAGCGCCAGGCCGTGATAGCTGCGCCCGTTCCTGATTTTGAGGCCCAGTGCCGCGATCTTGGCTTCATGACCGCGCCGCTGGACGTAGACGCCGGGCGCACCGCCGCGGACTGTCGCAGCAACGCCATACGAATCAAGCAATTGTATCACGCTGGCCTCGATCGCCCCGACCAGCTGCCGCACGCCCAGGCGTCGGCGACCGATGTCGATCAAGAGGTAGGCGATCAGTTGTCCGGGACCGTGATAGGTGACTTGGCCGCCGCGATCGACCTTGAGCACCGGGATGCCGTTGTCGCGCAGAAGGTGCTCACGGCGGCCGGCCAGGCCGAGCGTGTAGATCGGCGGATGCTCGGTCAGCCAGATTTCGTCGGGCGTTTCGCTCGCGCGGGCGTCAGTGAATGCCTGCATTGCGCGCCAAGTCGACGCGTAATCGGTTTGCCCCAGGCGACGAACCCGGCAAGGCTCGCCGGACGCGCACCGCAAGCGCACGGCTGCCAAGGCGCTACAGCACCATGACGACGTGCGGATGTCCGGATAATTCGCGGTAGAGGTTGTCGAGCTGCTCGCGAGACTTGGCATTGACCGTGCAGGTCAGTGAAATGTAATTGCCCTCGCGCGAAGCGCGCATCTCCATCGACGCGCTGTCGAAGTCCGGCGCGTGGCGCAGGACGACTTCGAGCATCGCCTGCGCGAAGCCATCGCGCGTGCGGCCGACGATCTTGAGCGGGAACGCGCAAGGAAATTCGAGCAGCGACTCGGCTTCGGACACGGTTTCCATCGCTCGAATATGGGGTCCGCCCGCGTTTCCGCAAGCCTCGCGAGGCTCACCCCGCGTACATGTAGTCGCGGGTCGCCGGGTGCGGCAAGCTGCCGTCCGGCAGCGGCTTGCCGACCAGCAGCTGGAAAAGCGAGATCCAGCCGCGATCGAACGAATGCGCCGAGCCGGCCAGATAGATTCTCCAGATGCGGAATTTCTGCTCGCCGACCTCGCGCCGTGCCGCGTCGGCGTTCGATTCCAGCCGATCGACCCAGTGCCACAGCGTGCGCGCGTAGTGCTCGCGCAGCGCCTCGGCGTCGATCAGCTCGAGACCCTCGGCTCCCAAGCCCTGGATGACGCGGGAAACGTGAGCGAGCTGGCCGCCCGGGAAGACATAATCCTCGACGAATTCGCCGACGCCGCTGCCCAGGCTGTCGACGCCGACATGGTTCTGCGTGATGCCGTGGTTCATCGCCAGTCCGCCCGCCTTGAGGACCCGGTATATCTTGCCGAAATAGCGCGGGTAATTGGCGATGCCGACATGCTCGAACATGCCGATGCTGGCGATCTTGTCGTACTGACGATCCTCGGGCAGGTCGATGTAATCGAGCAGCTTCACGTCGACCTGGCCGGCCAGGCCCAGCTCGGCGATTTTCGCGCGCACGTGATCGAACTGGTTTTGCGACAGCGTGATGCCGGTCGCCTTGACGCCGTAGTGCTGCGCCGCCCAGAAAATCAGCCCGCCCCAGCCACAGCCGATATCGAGGAAGGACTCGCCCGGCTCGAGCATCAGCTTGCGGCAGATGTGATCGAGCTTCTGCGCCTGCGCCTGCTCCAGCGTATCGCTCGCGGTCTTGAAGTACGCGCACGAATAGACCATGCGCTCGTCCAGCCACATCCGGTAGAAGGCGTTCGATACATCGTAATGATGCTGGATATTGGCCCGGTTGCCGCGCGCGGTGTGCCACCAGTGCTTGAGCCGCGCCGTGGCGTGGTCGCGGCCGTGCACGACGGTGCCGACCAGCGCCTCGGCGATGCCCAGAACGCGGCGGGCCCCGCCGGTGAAGTCGATGTCGTTGTGCACGTAGGCGCGGGCGAGCCTGCCGAGCTCGGGCGAAGCGAGCGCGCGCAGCCCGTTCCAGGTGCGGGCGTAGATATTGATTTCGGGCGTCTTCGACAGCGCGACCCGGCCGCCGTCCGGCAGGACCAGCGCGGCCGGGATATTGCGGCCGCCGTAACGGCTGGCGATCAGCTTCTGCAGCGGCTGTTTCATGACGAAATGGACGCGAGAACCTTGCCGGGGACCGAAAGGTAATTCTAACAGCGTCGCCGTCCGGCCGACAGCGCGCCGGAAATGGCTGTTTTGACACCGCCCCGGCGTGCCCCTAAGATGCCTGCGCCGACTTCCGCACACGCGGCGCTTCCCGCCGCGGCTACGATTCCCCGATGTCCCTACCGCGACCGCCGTCCGCCCACGCCGAGCGGCGCTTTCGCGACGCGATGGCGCAGTTCGCCACCGGTGTGACCATCATTGCCGCGCCGCTCAAGCCCGGCGAGTACGTGGGCTTCACCGCGAATTCATTCAATTCGGTATCGCTGGACCCGCCGTTGATCGCATGGAGCCTGGCGCGGCATTCGCGCAGCCTCGCGGCCTTCGAAAGCGCCGCGCGCTATGCAGTCAGCGTGCTGGCTCAGGATCAGGTCGAGCTCGCGCACCGGTTTTCGCGCCCCCACGTCGATCGTTTCGCCGGCGTCGACTTCCGGCTTGGCGCCGCCGGCGCGCCGCTTATCGAAGGCGCGGTCGCCTGGCTCGAATGCCGCCATCACGCGCTGCACCCGGCGGGTGACCACATGCTGTTCATCGGCGAAGTCGAGGCCTGCGCATTTCGAGCCGCGCCGCCGCTGGTCTGGCACGGCGGCAAATATCTGGCGGCTGCCGACTAGCGGGCGCCTTGGTCGCGCCGCCGCGCGGCGAACGATTCGCCCTCAAGGGCTTTAGGCTGTCTTGCTGGCCTGAAAAAGTGCGTGCACCTTCCGAAACACCGGGCCCGGCTTGCCGCCGCCGAAAGGCCGCCCGTCGAGCGAGGTGACGGCGAGCACTTCCTTGGTCGACGACGACAGCCACATCTCGTCGGCGGCGAGCGCCTCGTCCTTCGGCACCGGACGCACTTCGATCGGCAGACCGCCTTCGCGCGCCAGCTCGAACGCGACGTCGTAAGTGATCCCCGGAAGGATCTGGTTGTCCTTCGGAGGTGCGACGATGACGCCGTCGCGAACCAGGAGGACGTTCGACGCCGAGGCTTCGGTCAGATAGCCGTTGCGGAACAGCACGGTCTCGGTCGCGCCGGCGTCGACGGCGAGCTGGCGCGCGAGCACATTGCCCAGCAACGAGATCGTCTTCAGATCGCAGTGCAGCCAGCGTTCGTCGGCTGCGGTAACGACGGCGACGCCGCGCTCGATCTGCTCGCGCGACGGCAGCGCGAGCGGGTTGCTCATCATGAACACCGTCGGCGCGACGCCGGCGGGGAACGCGTGATCGCGCTTGGCGGCGCCCCGCGTAACCTGGAGGTAGACGCCCTGGTCGGCAAACGTCATACGTCCGATCAGCCCGGCGATGATCGCTTCCCACTCGGCATCGGTATGCGGGTTGGCCAGCCGGATGCCGTCGAGGCTCCGCTGCAGCCGGGCCAGATGCTGCCGCAGCCGGTACGGCCGGCGGCCGTACACCGGCACCAGCTCGTAGACGCCGTCGCCGTAGATGAAGCCGCGATCGAGCACCGAAACCTTGGCCTCTTCGAGCGGAAGAAACTGGCCGTTGAGATAGACGGTCACGAATCGCCTTTCGCTGCGGAAAATGGAAACCGCATTATTTGAACCACAGGCGCACCGTGTCCCAGGCCCGCCCGAACAGGCTGGCAGGCGCCACGTCGGCGAGCGCCAGCAGCGGATAAGCATCGACCGGCTTGCCGTCCAGCGTGACCCTGACCGTTCCCACTGCCTGTCCCTTGACCACCGGCGCGAGCAGCGGCTCGGCCGCTTCCAGCGACAGCTTGAGATTCTGCGCTTGCCCCTTCGGCAAGGTCACATACCGGTCGACAACGAACCCGGCGGGCACCGTCTGCTCGGCGCCTTTCCACACGCGCAGCGAGCTGACCGGCTTTCCGCTCTGATAGAGCTGCACCGAATCGTAGAACTGGAACCCGTAGTTCAACAGCTTCTGCGCTTCGATCGCGCGCGCCGACTCCGACGCGGCCCCGAGGACGACCGCCAGCAGCCGGCGCTGTCCGCGCTTGGCCGATGCGATCAGGCAAAAGCCGGCGGCATCGGTGTTGCCGGTCTTCATTCCGTCGACGTACGGATCGGTCCATAGCAGCCGGTTGCGATTCGGCTGCGTAATATTGTTGTAGCGGTACTCCTTGATCGAATACAGCGGGTAATACTCGGGGAAATCACGGATCAGTGCGGCGGCGAGGAGCGCGAGATCATTTGCCGTCGACGTTTCCTTCGGCGCCGGCAAGCCGGTCGCGTTGACGAAGTGGGTGTTCTTCATGCCGAGCCGCGCCGCCTCGCGATTCATCCGCTCGGCGAATGTATCCTCCGATCCGGCGACAGTTTCAGCCAGCGCGATGCTCGCATCGTTGCCCGATTGCACGATGACGCCATGCAGCAGCTCGTCGACACTCACCGCTTTTTTCGGCTCGATGAACATGCGCGAGCCCTCGGCTCGCCAGGCCCGTTCGGACACGTTGACCATCTGAGAAGGCGTGAGCTCCTTGTCCTTGAGGGCGCGAAAGCTCAGGTACGCAGTCATCAGCTTGGTCAGAGACGCCGGCTCGCGCGGCAGGTCGGCGTTGTCAGCGGCCAGCGTCTGCCCGCTCACCAAGTCGACCAGCAGATACGCCTTGGCCGCGATCGAGGGCGGCGGAACGGCGGCGGGAAGTATGCTCTGAGCGATCGCCGGAACGGCAAGCAGGGCGAGCGCGAAGGCCAGCAGTCGTCGATATCGGGGAGGCATGGAGAAAGGCGTGCGTGCAGTCGCGCATTATAACGCGATGCTGCAGACGGACTGGCGCGCAGCAGCGCCATGCGGTCTAATCGCGGTAACGACGGTGTGTCAGGGGATGCGATGCGTTTATCAACGAGATTGGGGCTTGCCGCTGCCGTTGCGCTCGTCGTCGCCGCCTGCGCGACTCCCCCTGCTCCGCCGATGACGCCGCGTCAACCAACCGATGCCGCGCGCGACTCGCTGGCGGCATCCGAGCTCGCGTTTGCAAAGCACTCGGTCGACTACGGCATGCGCGCCGCGTTCATCGAGTACTTCGCCGATGACGGCGTCAACTTCGCGCCCGATCCTGGCGACACGCGGGCCCGTTTCCGCGCCCGGCCCGATGCGATCGAGCCGTTCGTCCTCGACTGGCATCCGGCCATCGCCGCCGTCGCGCGCGCCGGCGACCTCGGATTCACCACCGGCCCGTATACGATCACCGGCCGCGCGCCCGCGGTCCGCGAGCCGGCGCAGGGCATGTTCTTTTCGGTCTGGCGCCGCCAGTCGGACGGCAGCTGGCGGGTCATCGTCGACGGCGGGGTACCGACGCGCGCGCCGGTGCCCGATGCGGCGTTCGGCGACGATCCGCGGTCGCTCTTATCGATCGCGAAGGCCGCCGGCACGGGCGGGCAAAAAGCCTTGTTCGATCTGGAAGCACAGCCGCTGTTCGGCGAACCAGCCGTGGCGAACAGCTACGCGGCGCTGCTGGCCGACGAGGCCAGACTAGTCATTGGTCCGACGCCGCCGGCGCTGGGCCGCGACGCGATCGTCGCGCAACTGGCCGAACGGGAGCTCAAGTTTCGATGGGAAACGCTCGCCGCTGGCGTTTCGCGCTCCGACGATTTGGGCTACAGCTACGGCCGCCTGCATCTTCTCGGCGCTCGCGGCAAGGTCCCGGGCCATTACGTCCACGTCTGGATGCGCGATCGCGGTGGACACTGGCGCATCGCCGCCGAGCTGATCCTGCTGCCCGAGGGGTCAGGTTAACTTTCACGGCGCGAAGTGCCGCGACGATGGTTCGCGTTGAAAGTTAACCTGACCCCTTAGCGGACGACGAGTCGGCGTCGATCGATCTCGGTGTGCACGCCGTCAACGTTGACGACAAAGGTCCGCACGCCGAGGCTGCCTGCGGCGAGCGCCTGGCGCGGCAGGCTCGCGGCGAATCCCGGCAGCGCGACGTCGGGATAGCCAGGAAAATACAGCGCCAGCGGCTCGCCTCGCGCTCCGGCATACGGCCGTCCGTAATCGGCCCGGTAGACTTCGCCCCCGTCGGCGACCAGCTCGACGCGAGCGACGCCATGTGGATCGAGCGCCCAGCCGACGAATTCGACCGGGCCGTCCGGCACGCGGTTTTGCTTCGGACGATCGACGATTCCGGTTGCCAGCGGCGTCGCGACAATCGTTCCGCGCAACCCGATGTAGCCGATCGCCGCGATCGCGAGCGACGCAGCGACGAGGGGCAGCGTTGCCGGCGCGGCGGGCGCAATCCCGGCGGCGCGGCGCGCCGTCAGCGCCGCTGTGAGCAAAGCGCCGGCGATAATCATCAAGGTCGCGGCCAGGCAAGGTGCCGCCAGTTGCGCGTGGCGCGGAATCTCGACATAGCCGTCGCCCAGAATCGACGTCAGTATCG
>DASYJB010000213.1:0-5358 GCA_035996965.1 Casimicrobiaceae bacterium
TACACCCTGGCGCAGGACAAGGCGGTGCCGCACGCGTTCCGCGTCGCCAGCGGACTCGACTCGATGGTGCTCGGCGAGCCGCAGATTCTCGGACAGATGAAACAGGCGGTGAAGACGGCGGAAGCCGCCGGTTCGCTCGGCCTGGTGCTCAACCGCTTGTTCCAGCGTACGTTCGCCGTCGCCAAGGACGTGCGGACGTCGACCGATATCGGCAGCGCGTCGATTTCGATGGCAGCCGCGGCCGTCAAGCTCGCGGAGCGGATCTTTCCCTCGATCGCGGAGCAACGTGTGCTGTTCATCGGCGCGGGCGAAATGATCGAGCTCGCCGCCACCCATTTCTGCGCCCGCAAACCCAGATCCGTCACGGTGGCCAATCGCACCCTCGAGCGCGGGGAGCTGCTGGCCACACGATTCTCCGCCGACGCCATCACGCTCAACGAGCTGCCGGAGCGGCTCGCGCAGTTCGACATCATCGTCACGTCGACGGCGAGCTCGCTGCCGATCCTGGGCAAAGGATTGCTCGAGCGTGCGGTGAAGGCACGTCGTCACGCACCCATGTTCATCGTCGACCTCGCCGTTCCGCGCGACGTTGAACCGGAGGCGGCGCAGCTCGACGACCTGTTCCTCTATACCGTCGACGACCTGGCCAACATCGTCAAGGACAACCTGCAGATCCGCGTCGATGCGCTGACGCAGGCCGAGGCGATGATCGCCGAGCAGGCGCAGAGCTTTTTGCGCTGGCTCGATGGACGCAGCGTCATTCCGACGCTGACCGCGCTGCAGGGCCATCACGAAACCCTGCGCGCGGCCGAGGTCGAGCGCGCACGCAGGCTGCTTGCCGGCGGCGCCGCGCCCGACCACGTCATCGAACAGCTCGCCCGCGGGCTCACCAACAAGTTCCTGCATGCGCCCGCACAGGCGCTGACGCGCGCCGGCGACGCAGAGCGCGCCCAGCTGCTGGCGATGCTGCACCACATCTACCAGTTGCCGGACGACGATTAGCTTCGGATACGGCTCGCCGTCCAGCGCGACGCCGGACGGCGACTTCGCGACCGTTTACCCGATCAGCAATGCGGCGCTCCGGCCGCCGCGAGAAGGCCACGATTCGCACGACATGAAACTGTCGCTCTCCACCAAGCTCAACCAGCTGACGTCGCGGCTGGAGGAATTGAACGGCCTGCTCGCGGCCGAGGGCGTCACTCGCGACCTCGACCGCTACCGCGCGCTGTCGCGTGAGCACGCGGAAATCGCGCCTGTCGTCGCGCTCTACCGCGACTGGCTGCAGGGCGAGCGCGACTTCGCGGCCGCGCAGGACATGCTGTCCGATCCGGAAATGAAGTCTTTCGGCGACGACGAGGCGAAGGCGGCGCGAGCGCGCATGGTCGCCCTCGAGGACGAGCTGCAGCGCGCCCTGCTGCCGCGCGACGTCAACGACGAGCGCAACGTATTTCTCGAGATTCGCGCCGGCACCGGCGGCGACGAGTCGGCGCTGTTCGCCGGCCAGCTTTTCCGCATGTACGCGCGCTTTGCCGAGCGCAACAAATGGCAGGTCGAGCTGATCTCCGAGAGTTCCGGCGATATGGGCGGCTACAAGGAGGTGATCGCTCGCGTCGTCGGGCAGGGCGTCTACGCCAGGCTCAAATTCGAATCCGGCGGCCACCGCGTGCAGCGTGTGCCCGAGACCGAGGCGCAGGGACGCATTCATACCTCGGCGTGCACGGTCGCGGTGCTGCCCGAGGCCGACCCGGTCGCCGACATCACGATCAATCCGTCCGAGATCCGCATTGACACGTTTCGCGCATCCGGCGCCGGTGGCCAGCACGTGAACAAGACCGACTCGGCCGTGCGCATCACGCATTTGCCGACCGGCATTGTCGTCGAATGCCAGGACGATCGCTCGCAGCATCGCAACCGCGCGCAGGCGATGGCGGTGCTGGCCTCGCGACTGGTCGATCGCGAACGGCAGGAGCGGCAGCAGAAGGAGGCGGCGACGCGCAAGACCCTGATCGGCAGCGGCGACCGCTCCGAGCGCATTCGCACCTACAATTTTCCGCAGGGGCGGGTAACCGACCATCGCATCAACCTGACGCTCTACAAGATCGACCAGATCATGGACGGCGACCTGTTCGAGCTGACGCAGACGCTGGCGCAGGAATTCCAGGCCGAGCAGCTCGCCGCCCTCGGCGGCGACGAAGGCGTCGGCGAGACCGTGCGATGACGCGCGTGCCGCCGATATGGCTCGAGACTTTGCGACTCGAGTTGCGGGAGTTCACGCCGGACGACATCGGCGATCTGGTGCGGCTCGACAGCGATCCCCGCGTGCTGAAATACATCAACGGCGGCAAGCCGATGCCGAAGAGCGAGATCGACGCGGCGATGCGAAGAGTCACTCGCTACTACGCGCTCTATTCGGGGCTCGGCGTATGGCGCGCATCGCTGCGCGCCAGCGGAAAGTTCGTCGGCTGGTACTGCCTGAAGTACTGTCCGCCGACAACCGAGATCGAAGTCGGTTATCGCCTGCTGCACGCGCACTGGGGACGCGGCTATGCGACCGAAGGCGCGCGCGCACTGGTCGACTATGCTTTCGACGACCTCGGCGTCACGCGCGTCATCGGCGTCACGCATCCCGGCAACAAGGCGTCGCAGCACGTGCTGCAGAAAGCGGGCTTGAGCGACCTGGGCTGGGGCAACTACTACGACAGGCGGCTTCGACTGTTCGCGTGCGAGCGCGCCGCGGAAAGCAGGGGCTAGCGGGTTTGCTGGAGCGGGAACGATTGGCGTCGACGCGTTCGACCGCTGAAACCGTCGTCCCGGCGCAGGCCGGGACCCACGTTGCGGTCACTCAGCGCGCTGGGGCTGGCCGTAGTCCTTGCTGAGGTAATCGACGATTTCCTTGGCGTCCGCATCGGAGATCGGTGCGCCGTACGCTTTGATCATCTTGACGACCTCGGCATCGCCGCGGTTCATTAACGACAGCATGCCTTCGGGCAACTCGGGCGGCCCCAGGATGGCATCGGCGCCGTGGGCGTGCCGCGCGAGCCACGAGCCGCCGGTGGCGAGCACCAATCCGCCAGTCGCCTTCAGAAGATCGCGTCGTGACGGCATGGCTCCTCCAGCAAGATGTCCGGCGTTTTTGGATGCACGTTCATTGACGACATGACGGGCTGCCGACATTATGCGCATCCGCGCCGGCCGTCGCAACACACACCGGCGCGACAATCAATGAGCACACCCTTCACCGTTTCCCGCGCGCTTTCCGCAAGCGGCCTCGTGCCTTTCGAGGCGAAGCTGCTGCTCGCGCACGTGCTCGGCCGCGACCGCGCCTGGCTCGCGGCGCATGCCGGCGAGGGCATGACCGCCGAACAGGCGAAGACCTTCGATGCGCTCGCGCGTCGCCGCCGCAACGGCGAGCCGGTCGCCTATCTGATCGGACGGCGCGAATTCTACGGGCTCGATCTGGAGATCACGCCCGACGTGCTGATCCCGCGTCCCGAAACCGAATTGCTGGTCGATCTCGCGCTGGCGCGGTTGCCAACCGATAGCGAGACTCGCGTGCTCGACCTCGGTACCGGCTCGGGTGCGGTGGCGCTCGCGATCGCCGCCGCGCGGCGCAAGGCGCAAGTCGTCGGCACCGACGTCTCGAGTCCCGCTCTGGCGCTGGCGGCGCGCAATGCCGCGCGGCTTGGCATCGGCAACGTCACGTTCGTCGAATCCGACTGGTTCGAAGCCCTGCCGGACGAGCGATTCGACCTCGTCGCCGGCAACCCGCCTTATGTCGCCGCCGGCGATTCGCATCTCACCGAAGGCGATCTGCGTCACGAGCCGCAGCAAGCGCTGACGCCTGGCGGCGACGGTTTGGCTGCGATTCGCGCGATCGTCGCGGCGGCGCCGGCGCATCTCCCGAGCGGCGGATGGTTGCTGCTCGAACATGGCCACGACCAGGCCGACACCGTCGGCGCATTGTTCCGCGACGCCGGATTCGCCGACGTCGGCGCGGCGCGCGATCTGGCCGGTATATTGCGCGTCAGCTACGGCCGACTTTCATCGTAGGCGCAGCTAGGGCGGTGGCAGCGGTAGCGGCGGCGCGACGCCGTATTTGTCTGCCCAGGCTTGCAAAGCCGGCAGGATCGCGGGATACAGAACGACGCCGTCGGCGACAGCATCGCGATAGCGCTGCAAGCCGCGCTCGCCCGGGAGCCGGACCTGCTCTCCCTCGAGTCGCGGGCGGCTCGCGTGCGCGGCGTCGGCCAGATGATCCATCTGTCGCTTGAATGCGGCGAGTCCGCCGAACGCTTCCGGATCCAGCACCTGGATGAACACCGACGCGCCCCAGCCTTCGGCCGGGTCGGCGCGGCCATGTCCGGCGAGTCCGCCGGTCATCGCCTCGATCAATAGGCCGAGGCCGAATCCCTTGTGACCCGCATCCAGTCCGCCGAGGGGCAACAACGCGCCCGGGGGCTCGGCGAACAGCGCCGCGGGATCGGACGTGGCGCGACCCTGGTTGTCGATCAGCCAGGGCCCCGGCAGGATCTTGCCCGCTTCCTTTTGCTGCTTGGCGTAGCCCATGCTGGTAATCGACATCGACACGTCGATCAGTATCGGGTCGCCCGATGTGGGCAATCCGGCTGCGAGCGGGTTCGGCGTGATGAACGGCGTCATGCCGCCATGCGGTACGACGGCGATGACCGTCGGGTCCGAGCATTCGATGATCACCGCCAAGTCCTGGTCGGTCGCACGCTTCAAATACGCGGCGAGGCAGGCGATGTGATGCGAGCGCCGGATGACGACGGTGCCGGTGCCGGCCTCGCGCGCCATCGCCGCTGCGCGCTCGAGCCCGCGCAGCGTGAGCCACGGTCCGGGCAGGCGCGCGCCGTCCCACGTTTCCGCGGCCGAGCGCCGGCTGATCACCTTCGGCTCACCCGATTTGGCCATCGCGCCCTTGTCGATCTCGGCAAGATAAGGTGCGAGCAGTGCGAGGCCGTGCGTCGTGTGTCCGAGCAGGTCGGCGTCGAGAAGAACGTCGGCGACGTCGCGGCCGATGTCGGCGCGCATACCGGCACGATCGAGCAGTGCGCGCGCGAAAGCACGCAAGTCATCGGCGCGAAAACGGCTCACTTGCGGTGCGGTGGTATCCATGCGGGAAATGATTGAAAAGGCGAAGTTGACGGCGCGGGGGCAATCGACGATTCTAACCCATCGTTTCAATCCCTCCTCCGACGTGGCTGCCTCGACGCTGACGATCAGCATCGTCACGTATCGCCCTGACCTCGCGCTGCTGGACAGGACGCTGCACACGCTCGCCGCCTCGCTGGGCGCGGCGCGCGAGCAGGGGCTGCTGCGCGTGGCCAACGTCGCGCT
>DASYJB010000214.1:0-2842 GCA_035996965.1 Casimicrobiaceae bacterium
TTCGAACAGCGCCCGGTCGGCGGTGCCGACGAGATCCTGCTGGATCGCGTGCGCGTCCGGCATCAGGCAGGCGACGCCGACGCTCACCGTGAGCCCCGACGGGACGCCGGGGCTTCGTTCCATCGCCGCCACGGCGGCGCAGATGCGCTCGGCCAGCCGGATGGCGTCCTGCGCCTCCTTGCCCGACAGCAGTACCGCGAATTCCTCGCCGCCGTAGCGCGCCGCGAAATCCGTCGCTCGCTGCGCCGTATTGGCGATGCATCCGGCGATCGCCGCGAGGGTCTGGTCGCCGACATGGTGCCCGAATTGATCGTTGTAGGACTTGAAATGATCGACATCGATCATCAGCAGGCCGAGCCACGAGCCCGCCCGCAGGGCGCGACGCCATTCGCGTTCCAGCACCTCGTCGAAGTGGCGCCGGTTGGGCAGGCCGGTGAGACTGTCGGTGCGTGCCTGCACCGACAGGGCTTCCTCGGCGGCGAGCCGTCGCGTCAGCTCACGCCCGAGCCGGCGCTCGAGGTTCACGACGCCGGCGACCAGGAGCGCGACGACGAGACCGAGAATGCCGGTCTGGCGGAGCCAGGCCGCGTCGATCTGGCGGGTCGAGAGTCCGACCGTGAGGATCAGCGGCAGGCGGCCGATCTGGCCGTAGGTGAAAAGCCGGTGGACGCCGTCCGATTTGGCCACCGATTCGAACGCCCCGTTCGGCGCGGCGGGGCTGAAGTATCGAAAAAGGTCGGCGCCCGCCAGGTTGCGGCCGACCTTGGGCGGAATGGATGGCAAGCGCGCCAGCATGGTGCCGTCGCTGCGCACCAGCGTGATCGTCGAGTCGTGTCCGAGGTTGAGTTTCTTGAACAGCGCGTCGAAATAGGCGATGCGCAGCGTCCCGACCACGACCCCCGCGAAGCTGCCGTCGGCGTCGGCCAGGCGTCGGCTGATGCCGATGACATATTCGCCCGAGCTATCGAGTCCCAACTTGCCGATATAGAGGCCGAGGCCGGCATCGCGCTGATGCGCCGTGAAGAAGTCTCGCTCGGAGTTGTTGTGTCGCGCCGGGGTCGGCGAGCGGGAATCGAGCACCACGTCGCCCTTGCGGTCGAGGACCAGGATCGAGCCCATGTATTTGGCGGTGGCGGCGCGATCGAACAATACGAGCTGGCGGATCTCGGGACGGATCGCGCCGATGTCGGGCTCGCGAAGGCCGTCGACGACGGCTTGCAGCGAGAGGTCATACAGTTCGATGTTGCGCTCGATATCGGTCTGGATGGCGGAAACCAGATTGCCGACCGAAAGCCGCGCCTGCTCCCAGGCGCTGCGGCGGACATCGAGCGACAGCAGCAAGCAGATCGCGCAGAATCCGATCGTGATCAGATTGAAGGCGAGGTTCCATTGTCGCGACAGCGGCGCTCGCGGCCGTTCCGGCTTGTCCTCGATATCGGCGGGACGCGGCATGGGCGTTTCTCGCGGGCCTTTGGGCCGCAGAATAGCCGGACGCGGTTGAGGGGCGATTAAGAGCTGTTGCGGCCTGCGCCTAGGGTAAACGCCGCCTTGCGGAGCGAGACCAAATGCCGTTGGTCGCGTCGCCCGGCGGTGCGGTATTGCCGGATCAGCGCCGCGATATTGCCGATGCGGCCCGGGTCATTCGGGCTGCGGGGCCGCGGCGAGCGACGATGCGATCTCTTCGCGCGACCAGACGCCGGCGATCCAAGGCGAGGCGACGGTCGAAATGTCCCTGAGAAACCGCGACGGCTTCGGAAGATTGATCGGAGGCGCGGTCAGGTCGAGCGGTCGATAGTCGCCGGTCGCGATGTCGCTGTTCGTTGGAACGTCGGTATGAGACGTGATGATGGCGAGCTTGCCGTCCGACCGCACGAAATTTTCCAGAACGGCGCGAATGTCGGCGAAGGAAAGATGGAACAGGCAGGCGCGGCACAGCCAGGCGTCGCTGGCCGGAAACGGATCCGTCAAAAGGTCGAATTCGCGAAAATCCCGATCGGGAGCAAACCGCATGGCGTCCCGCAAGGCCGCCGGCGATATGTCGCCTCCGATATAGCTCCAGCCCGCCGGAAAGCGGACGCGGCTCATGAAATAGAAGTCCCCGCACGGCGCGTCGAAAAAAACGCCGGGAGGCTGCGCTGCGAGAAATCGCTCCAACTCGTCGCGAAAGACCTGGGTGGCCTCGAGCGTCGACCCGCCGCCGCAACCGGTCTCCTGGGTTCCGGCGATGCGGCTCCAAAGCCGCTGGACATAGAGCCGGTCGAACCGGCGCCGGTAATCGGGCTCCGAGATCGCATTCAGATATTCGCGCCGCCAACGCGCGGTTCGAAGCTGCTTCCAACGCAATTTGAGGCTGCGATGAAATTCCACGACGCTCATATGTCCTCCAGGTCCGCGCCGCACGATAGCAGGGCCGCTCCTGGTAATCCACGCGGGCCGAGACTCGAAGCGTAGCGCGCTGATCGCTGGGGATGCCCGACGGACGCCGGCGAAAAACGGATGGGCAAAGCCGTGGCATGCGGCTTTGCCCATCGCGCGTCCGGCACCCGGGCACAGGAGCCCCGGGCTGGTTCGGTGCTAGTCCAGCGGCTCCACTTTCACCAGCGCATGGGCGTGGTTGCTTCCGGTCCAGAAGGTCACCGGCGTCGTCGAGTCGTCCACGAATACCGACCGCATGTTGGTGTCGGTCGGCATGAGGTATTCGACCGTCGCGCCGGTCTTGGGATCGAGCCGGATGGCGCGGTCGGTCTGCATGCCGCCCGTCCAGATGTCACCGTTCTTGTCGATCTGCGCCCGGTACGGGCCGCTGTAGGGGATCGGCAGCGGATATTCGGTGAATTTTTCC
>DASYJB010000215.1:0-6124 GCA_035996965.1 Casimicrobiaceae bacterium
TCCTGCCGGCGGTCGGTATCGCTTTTCGCCGCCGGCTCGCTGCAAGGCGCCTTGATGCTGAAGCTCGCTTTTGGACTGACTTTTCCGGACTTGTACGCGACCGAGGGTCTTGCTCGCGTCGACGCGTCGTTCCTCGCGTTCGTGCGTGCGGCCGATGCCGGACTGGCGCAGCGGCTGGCGGCCGCCCGCTCGACCGAGGTCGCGCTCGACCGCGGCGAGGAGTCGGCGCTGCTGATTGCTATCGCGCCGCATCTGGAGGATTTTGTCGCGCTGCTGTTCGGCGTCGAAGCGGAAGTCGCGGCCTTGCAACAGGCGCAGCACGAGCTTGCGCCGCTGTTTGCGTGCAAACGACAGATCGTGCAGCGCAAGGCGATGAACAAGTACAAGGCCGACGAGGCGGCGTGCTTCGATGGCGATGCGCTGCGCGCCGAGCTGGAGCTGCGTCTCGGTGTGCCGCTCGACGGCTTGCCCGGCGAGCTGGCGTTTGCCCGTGCGGTCGGCGCTTGGGGTACCGACGAAGCCGCGCACAGCGCGGACATCGAGCTCGCGCTTCGCTATGCCGCATGGGCGGCGCACACGGCGGCAGGAAAGGCGCGACACCGCACCGGTGTGTTGTTCAAGGCGCCGCGCAAGCTCGATTACCTTCGACTGATTCCCGTCGAACACGAGCCCAAGCACGGCGCCGATAGCTTCCGCCTGCCGGATGATCATCTGCGGCGGCGCGACGGCTTCGCGCTGACCGACGCCGGAACCGATCTCGCCGGCGGACTCGACCAGGCCAATTATTGCATCTGGTGCCACGAGCAGCAAAAGGATTCGTGCTCGTCGGGTCTGCGCGAAAAGAAGGCGCCCGACGGCGCGCCGCCGCCGTTCAAGCGCTCGCCGTTCGGCGTGCCGCTGGCCGGCTGTCCGCTCGAGGAGAGGATTTCCGAATTCCACAAGCTGCGCGCGGAAGGGTGGGCACTGGGCGCGCTGGCGATGATCTGCATCGACAATCCGATGGTCGCCGGGACCGGTCACCGCATCTGCAACGACTGCATGAAATCGTGCATCTACCAGAAGCAGGAGCCGGTCGACATTCCGCAATCCGAAACGCGCGTGCTGAAGGACGTGCTGGCACTGCCCTGGGGGTTCGAGATTTACGGCCTGCTGACGCGGTGGAATCCGCTGGACCTCGGGCGTCCGCTGCCGCGCGCGCCCAGCGGCAAGCGCGTGCTCATCGTCGGCATGGGCCCGGCCGGCTTCACGCTGGCGCATCACCTGCTGAACGACGGGCATACGGTGGTCGGCGTCGACGGCCTCAAGATCGAGCCGCTGCCGCCGTCGGTCTCGGGCGTCAGCGCAACCGGCGCGCGCGTGCCGTTCGAGCCGATACGCGACATCGACGCTCTGCGCGAGCCGCTCGACCAGCGCGTGATGGCGGGATTCGGCGGCGTCGCGGAGTACGGCATCACCGTGCGCTGGGACAAGAACTTCCTCAAGGTGCTGCGTCTTTTGATCGAGCGCCGCGATCGCTTCGCGCTGTGCGGCGGCGTGCGCTTCGGCGGCACGCTCGATGCCGAAGACGCCTTCGCCCTGGGGTTCGACCACATTGCGCTCGCCGCCGGCGCCGGGCGGCCGACGGTGCTCGATCTGCCGAACGCCCTGGCCAAGGGGGTGCGCACGGCGTCGGACTTCCTGATGGCGCTGCAACTGACCGGCGCCGCGCGCAAGGATTCGGTCGCCAATATGGAAATCCGTCTGCCGGTCGTCGTCATCGGCGGCGGCTTGACCGCGATCGATACCGCCACCGAGTCGCTGGCGTACTACCCGGTGCAGGTGGAGAAATTCGTCGTCCGCTACGACGCGCTGGTCGCCGAGCGCGGGCGCGAGCGTGTCGAGTCCGAGTGGACCGACGACGAACGCGACGTCGCGCTCGAATACCTGGCGCATGGACGCGCGATTCGCGCCGAGCGCGCTGTGGCGGCCGGTGAGGGCCGTGCCGCACGCGTGCTGGAATTGCTGCTGTCGTGGGGTGGCGTGACGATCGCCTACCGGCGCCGGCTGATCGACAGCCCGTCGTATACGCTCAATCACGAAGAGGTCGAGAAGGCGCTCGAAGAGGGCATCCGATTCGCCGAAGGCCTGACGCCGCTGGCGATCGACGTCGATGCATGGGGCCGCGCCAGCGCGCTGCGGGTATCGATTCAGCACAACGACGGCGACGGCGTCTGGCACGAAGCCGGGCACGCGACTCTGCCGGCGCGCACCGTGCTGATCGCGGCCGGCACGCAGCCGAATACCGTTCTGGCGCGCGAGGACGCGGCGCATTTTCACCTCGACGGCAAATATTTCCGTGCCGTCGACGAGGCGGGCGATGTCGTCAAGCCGGCGCCCGGGCTGGCCAAGCCCGCGGTCGCGCACGTGCTGACCGCAATCGAGCCGGATGGCCGCGCGATCAGCTATTTCGGCGACCTGCACCCGTCTTACTTCGGCAACGTCGTCAAGGCGATGGGCAGCGCCAAGCAGGGTTACCCGATCGTCACCCGGATGTTGACGCGGGTCGCGGCCGCCTCCGCGCTCGACGACGCAAGGTTCCTCGCGCTGGTCAACGGCGAGCTGCGGGCCAGCGTCGAGCGCGTCGTGCGGCTGACGCCGACGATCGTCGAAGTCGTCGTACGCGCCCCGGCGGCGGCACGAAAGTTCGCGCCGGGACAGTTTTACCGGCTGCAGAATTTCGAATCGCTGGCACAGCGCACCGCCGGCACGAGGCTGGCGATGGAAGGTCTGGCGCTGACCGGGGCCTGGGTCGATCGCGAGGAAGGTCTGGTATCGACGATCGTTCTCGAAATGGGCGGCTCGTCCGATCTTTGCGCGCAGCTCGAGGGCGGCGAGCCTATTGTGCTTATGGGCCCGACGGGATCACCGACCGAAATCCAACCCGGCGAGACAGTGATACTCGCCGGCGGCGGATTGGGCAATGCCGTGCTTTTCTCGATCGGCCAGGCATTTCGCAATGCCGGTTCGAAGGTGCTCTACTTCGCCGGTTACCGGCACATGATCGACCGCTACAAGATCGCCGATATCGAAGCGGCGGCCGACCTCGTCGTCTGGTGCTGCGACGAGGCGCCCGGATTCGTTCCGCGCCGGCCGCAGGACAGGACCTTCGTCGGCAACATCGTGCAGGGAATGCTCGCCTATGCGACAGGCGAGCTGGGCGAAACGACGATCGCGGTCGGTGCGGCCGACCGCATCATCGCCATCGGCTCGGACAAGATGATGGCGGCCGTCGGCGCGGCGCGGCACACGATGCTGAAGCCCTATCTCAAGCCTTCGCATCGCGGCATCGCGTCGATCAACTCGCCGATGCAATGCATGATGAAGGAAATCTGCGCGCAATGCCTGCAACCGCAGCACGATCCGGCTACCGGCAAGCTGAGCTATGTTTTTTCCTGCTTCAATCAGGATCAGGCACTCGACAGCGTCGACTTCGCCGGGCTCGATGCGCGTTTGTCGCAGAACGCCGTGCAGGAAAAACTCACCGCGCAATGGGTCGAGCATTGTCTGCACGCTGCGGCCGCCGACGCCTGATCAAAGCGCGTTGACACGAAACGCGCGGGCGAGCCGCGCGGGTCTTCACTGTTGCCAATCGGCGACGACTCGCACTGCTCCCGGTTACCTTTGGTTACAACGTGAGTCGGCGTAACGTCAGCATCGCGCGTTATGGACTGGCAGGCGCATGGGCGAGGCGACGTCGCCGGCATCCGGCGATCGATGTAGAGCCTGAGCCGTTGAGCACTTTTTGCAGTGCGCAATGAAGCGGAACCGGCACAGTTTCTGCTCGAGTTTTCCCACGGCGTGGCCGGACCGCCCGCCATGCGTAATAGATGCAAGCCGCGCGGTAATTTTTGCGCGCATTCGGCACACGCTACCATCGATAAAGCGAGGACAAGCATGAACAAGATCCAATCCAGGCTGCGGCTTCTGACCGCCGTTTTTGCCGGCGCGGCGATGCTGCTGCTCTCCGGCGCAAGCATGGCCGATCCTCCGGCACGCGTGGCGCGGCTCAGCTTTTTCAGCGGTCCGGTGAGTTTCTCGCCGGCCGGCGAAGACGAGTGGGCGCTGGCCACGCCGAACCGGCCGCTGATCACCGGCGACCGGCTCTGGGCTGACGCCGGGGGCCGCGCCGAACTGCAGGCCGGGAGCATCGCCCTTCGCCTGGGCGCGTCGACCAATGTGAACGTGCTGAATCTCGACGATCGAGCGACGCAGCTCGAGCTCACACAAGGCTCGCTGTACGTCCGGGTGTGGCGGATCGATCGTGGCGACACGGTAGAGATTGACACACCGAATCTCGCATTCACCGTCAACAGCGTCGGCCGCTATCGCATCGATGTCGATGCCGAGGGCAACGTGACGACGCTTGCAGTGTTGGCCGGACAAGGTGAAGCGTACGGCGAAGGCGCGGCCTACCGCATCGGCGCCGGCGATCGCTACAGCTTCAGCGGAACGGGCCTGCGCGACTACGAATACAGCGACATCGGGGCTCCGGACGAATTCGACCGCTGGGCCGCGGACCGCGATCGCAGTTACGACACGTCGGTTTCCGCGCGCTATGTCTCGCGCGACGTGATTGGCTATCAGGATCTCGATCAGTACGGCAGTTGGAGCGCCGTCGCCGATTACGGCAACGTCTGGTATCCGCGCTCGATGCCGAGCGGCTGGGCACCGTATCGCACCGGACACTGGGCGTGGATCGACCCATGGGGCTGGACATGGATCGACGAGGCGCCATGGGGCTTCGCGCCGTATCACTACGGTCGCTGGGCGTTCGTGACGGGTCGCTGGGGATGGATCCCGGGCCCGGTCAACGTGAGACCGATCTATGCCCCGGCGCTGGTCGCATTCATCGGCAGCGGCGATTTGCGCCTGTCGCTGTCGGTCGGCGGCGTGGCATCGGGCGTTGCCTGGTTCCCCCTTGGCCCCGGCGAGGTGTATCAGCCGGCGTACCGCGTCAGTCGCGACTATTTCACCAACGTCAACGTCAGCAACACGCGCGTCACCAACGTCAACATAACCAACGTCTATAACAACTACACGACCAATACCACGGTGACCAACGTCACCTACCGCAACCGCGAGGCGCCGGGTGCGGTGACGGCTGTGCCGACCACGGCGTTCGTGCAATCGCAACCGGTCGCGCGCTCGGCCGTCCAGGTCTCGCGCGAGGTAATAACGCAGCAACCGGTGAGCGCCGTGGCACGCGTTGCTCCGACTCGCGCGAGCGTTGTTGCCGCGGCGGGAGTAGCTGCTGCGGGAGCAGCTGCTGCGGTCGCGGCAGCGCCAGGCAGACCGCCAGCGCGCGCGATGCAACGCGAGGTCGTCGCCAGGACCAAGCCGCCGGCGCCGCCGCCCGCATTTGCGACCCGCCAGGCAGCGCTTGCGGCCAATCCGGGCCGGCCGGCTGAGCCTGCCGCAACCGCGCAGCAGCAGCCTGCGGCAGCGGGTGCAGCGCCAGCCAGGAATGTGAAGGTCGTTCCGCCGACGCAGGCGGCTGCACCGGCGCCCAAGGATGAAAATCGCCGCGGCCGCGGACAGCTCGAGCGCCGGGCAGGCGCCTCGGGAGCCCCACAAGGCGCGCCGGCTGCGGCGCCAGGCACCCCGGCCGGACCGCAGGCGGCACCGGCGGGTCAACCGACCGTACCTGCGACGGGCCAGGCGCCGAAGGGTACCGCGGCCGCGCCGCCGACCGCAGCGGGACAAACGGCGCCTGTGCCCCGCCCGCCCGACGCCGAGCAGCGCCGTCAGCAGCAGGAGCAGCAGAAGGCTCAGCAGGCCGAACAACAGCGGCAGCAGCAGCAAAGCCAGCAGGCCGACCAGCGCCGTCAGCAGCAGGAGCAGCAGCAGGGCCAGCAGCAGCGGCAGCAGGCCGAACAACAGCGGCAGCAGCAGCTAAGCCAGCAGGCCGAGCAGCGCCGTCAGCAGCAGGAGCAGCAGCAGGGCCAGCAGCAGCGCCAGCAGGCCGAACAACAGCGGCAGCAGCAGCAAAGCCAGCAGGCCGAGCAGCGCCGTCAGCAGCAGGAGCAGCAGAAGGCTCAGCAGGCCGAACAACAGCGGCAGCAGCAGCAAAGCCAGCAGGCCGACC
>DASYJB010000216.1:0-23460 GCA_035996965.1 Casimicrobiaceae bacterium
CAGGAACGCATTGGCGAGTCCGGGGATGCAAAGCGGCAGCGTCACCGTGCGGAAGACGCGCCAGCGCGACGCGCCCAGCGACAGTGCCATCCCTTCGAGATTGGAGTCGATCGCGGCCAACAGCGGACGCAAGGTCAGATAGGCGATCGGGAAATAGGTCAGGATTTCCGACGACAGCGTGCTGACCAGGCCGTACACGGTGACCCCCTTCAGGCCGAGCAGCTCGTAGGTGATCAGGCCGCGCGGTCCGAACGAAAAGATCATCGCGATCGCGGTCGTGAACGGTGGTGAGACCAGCGGCAGCAGCACCGCGGCGTCGATCACCGTGAGCAGCCATCGCGGAAGTCGCGACCGGGCCGCGGTGAACGCGTACAGAAACCCGATGATCGTGCCGCCGCCTCCGACCAGCAGCGCGAGCAGCAGGCTGTTCCAGAACGCGCGGATCTGGTGCCGGTCGGTAACGATCGCGGCGATGCCGGCCGTCGTGAATGCGCCATGGTCGAACAGGACGCGGCCGAGCAGCGTGACCAGCGGGTAGACGACGAACAGCAGCAGCAGCGCCCACAGCGCGATGACCACCGTGCCCACTGCCGGGTCGCGACCGATGGCGGGCGCAGAAACGGTGGTCACTTCGATGGCGGCGCGTGGCAATCCCGCTCCCCGCCGCCGGGAACCGGGTTGCGCAGGCGCTGGTCAGGGGTTGAGAACTTCGGCGACCCAGCGCTCGACGACATGCTTGCGATTCGCGCCCGCGTATGCCGCGTCGATCGGAAAGATGTTGGCGCCCTTGATCACGGCGGCGAGGCTCGGCTCCATCGCGACGTCCGGATGCGCCGGAACGAAATTGATCTTGTATTTCGCAAACTGGTTCTGCATCGCCGGCGACGTCGCCCAGTCGATCAGCTTCCTGCCGAGCTCGGGATTTTTCGCGCCCTTGATCAATGCGATGCCCTCGGCTGCCGTGCCTATGCCTTCCTTCGGAAAGCTGATCGTCACATCGTAGCCTTTCGCCTTCGTGTCCAGCGCGTCGACGATGAAAAAGATGCCGCCGCCTGCCTGGCCCAGTCCGACCGGGAGCGTGCCGCCGCCGCCGCTCTTGGTATAAAGCTGGACGTTGGGCCGCAGTTTTTTCATGTAGGCGAAGGCTTTGTCCTCGTCGCGCCCGTTCACTTCGAGGATCGAGAAGATCCGGGTCACGGCGGTGCCCGACGTTCGTGCGTCGGCCATCTGCAGCATGTTTTTGTAAGGCGCTGCCAGCAGGTCATTCCACGACGTCGGCGCCTTCAGATTGTTCTCTTTCAGAAACTTGTCGTTGGTCATGAACACCAGCGGATCGTCGGCAATCGCCGTCCATTGCCCGCTGGGCTCGCGGAACCGCTCGGGCAACCTCGCGAACGACGGCGACTTGTACGGCTCGAACAGGCCTTCGTTGATTCCGGCAGCGAACGTCTCGACCGGGCCGCCGAACAGCACGTCGACGCGCGGATTGGTCTTTTCGGCGATCACGCGTGCGAGCGCCTCGCCGGACGAGAAGCGGACGAAGTTGACTTTGACGCCGGTTGCCTTTTCGAACTCCTCGAACATCGGCCGCGCCCAGTTCTCCGGCCAGATCGAATAGACGTTGACGGTGTCCGCGGCTACGGAAGGCGTGGAGGCGCCCAGCGCCAGCGCGAGCAGGGGCAGGGCGACGATGGTGCGGACCCAGCGGGTGACGATCCTCATGAACGTTCCTCCTCCTTGTGGCGTTTTTTGCCGCCATCCCGCAACGGCCGACGGCTTGTGATCTGGCGACGGTACTTTACTGCCGCGGCGCCGGTCAAATGCGCCCAGCGCCCGCTAAGGCTGGCACTTGCCGACATAGCCGTCGGACACCGCCGCCTCGCCCTGCGGCGGCGCAATCGCCACGCCGTCGAAAAGCACGGCGATCTGACCTCCGGGGCCGTATTGGTCATTGGCCCGCCGCTTTTCATTGAGCATGCGAAAGATGTTCCATTCGTCGTGCGCGCCGCGGCTGACGGTAGTCGATGCGCGCAGCGCATAGTATTTGCGGAAGGAGGCCTTGTTGAGGCCGCCTTGAACGGCCTTGGCGAACGCCGGGTCCGCGGCGACGCGCTTGTCGAAATACGCATCCAGCTTGCCCATGTCGTTGCTGCCGTCGAAGCCGAAGTAGCGCGCGAAGTCCTGCGGCCCCGCGAAATAGGCGAAGTCGAACTCGCCGAGACCATCGGCCCCTTCCAGCAACGACGTCCACATCAGCATATAGTCGGCGCCGGTGCTGCTGCGCGGCAGGTCGGCTTCCTTGGTGCCGGGGTTGAGCACGAAGATGTAGTCGGCGCCGAAACGCTTCTCGATCGCCGCCCTGGCGCGTTCCGCGACCTCCTTGTTGACGTCGAAGTTGCCGCCGCCGGCGGACGTGAGAGGCACGCTGAGGTAGCCGATGGCCTTGCCGGCCTTGCGTTGCTCGGCGATCGTTTGACGGAAGGCGTCGACCTTGGCCGCGATCGTCGCCTTCAGCTCGTCGTTGACGCAGTAGCAGATTCCGATCTTCGTGCATTCGGTAGCTTTGGCGGCGTGGACTTCGGCCGCCGGGATTAGCGCGACGACGACCAGTGCCGCAGCAACGCAGGCACGACGGCATGAGAAACGCATGGCATGATCTCCGTGCACACGGACAGCAGCTAACTTAACCCCGAGTCGCCGCCGCCGCAATGGCTGATCGGGCAGGCGATCCACGCCGGGCACCCGGCCGTCGACCGGCCGAACGCGCCCGCCGGGCCCGGACGGAAGCGCACCTTCGGCCGGCACCGCGAGCGGCTGGACGCCTGTCGCAAATGGCGGCATCCTTGTCGGCGCGGTGAAAATCTCGATCATCCTTCCGCTGTTCGACCGGCGTAACGCTGGCTGGAAGTCGCTGGAGTCGGCGCTCTCGCAGCGCTATCCGCGCGACCGCTACGAAGTGGTCGCGGTGACGGCGCGTGACGGGGCCCAGACGCGCGACTCTGCCGTCGACGCGCTGTTGGCGCGTTGCGACGTCGTCGCGCGCACCGACCTCGATCCGGCGGTTAGCGCCAGCGAGGTCGGGCTTTATCGGGCCGGCCACCGGCGCTGCACCGGCGATCTCGTGTTCTTCTGCGAGGGACACACGGTGCTGCACGAAGATTGCTGCTCGCTGATCGAAGAGCACTTCTTGCGCAATCCAGGCTGCGATATGGCGTGGGCCCCGCGGCTCAATCACGCCGTGTCTCCGCTCGGGCGCCTGGTCGCGATGCACAACGATCGCCATCAGCGCCGCGCGCTCGTGGCCGGTGTTTTCTCGCTCGGTGCGAACAGCGTCATCCAGCGGAGCATGCTCGATGCGCTGGGCGGCCTCGATGCGCGCTACCTGCGCTTCAGCGAGACGGCGCTGTTTCATCGCGCGCTGCAGCGCGGTGCCGTCATCAGTCAGATTCGGGCGCCGCTGGCGACGCACTACAACGACATGGCGGAGGACCTTTGGCTCCAGCTGGCGCAGGATAGCGGGGCCGGACGCTACGCCTATTACGACGACGTGCTCGCACAGGGGCAGGACGGCGGCGCCCGGATCAGGCATCCGGTTTATCTGCATGCGAGGCGGGCGTGGATCGCCGCCTGGCTCGCTCCGGCGCTGCGCGCGACGGGTGCCATCCTGCTTCGCGCCGCAGTGCATGCGCTGCGCCTCGAGCGCCGGATCGCTTATCGCTGCTATGTGCTGGCGCTCGGATGTGCGGACCTGGCTGGCTACAGCCGGGCCTGCGCGGAGCAGGCATCGCAAGTCGCGCGAGGCGCGGCGCGGCCAGCGATCGGCGCGCAAGCGCGAGCCGACGCCTCAGCCGCCGGTGGTGAGCAGTCGCTCGATCCCGGAGACGATCTGCCCAGCGTTGGCCGGGCCGATGCGCTTGGTCAGCGCTTTCGCGAAATCGGGCAGGAAGTCGCGTAGATCGCGCAGGTTTTCAGCGCGCTGCAGCCGCATCATCATCAGGTAGCCGCGAAATCCCAGATGGTTATTGATCGCGTCGCTGATCTGCTGTTGCGCAGTCATGAAGCGCTGCACTTCGTCCTCGCTGCGCGGTGCCGCCTCGGTCTCGCCCGCGGCCGACGAAGGCGCGCTGAATCGCTTGGCGATCAGGCCGACTCGCTCCAGCGTGGCCAGCGCTGCGGCGTCCGCGCGCACGGCGCGGGCGCGCTCGAGAACTTCGGCGACCGTCCGATTTCCGTCGATCATGATCAAAAGGCTACGCAACGCGATCGGCAGGTTGTGCGTGCGCTCCTTGAGCTCACGCAAGCCTTCCTCGGTCTTGGCGTAGATTTCATCCGGATTCATCGTTTGAGCTCCCGCTGGGCCTCGCTGCGATCTCCAAACAGGAGGGATTATAGACGAGACCGGTATTCGCGCAGCGTGGCGGGGACGAGTTGCACGGTACAAGCTGCATAGTGCCAGCCCTTCGTTTGTGGAATAATCGAATCCGGCAGGCCGTGTTCCGCGATGCTCGATCCAACTCTGCTTTCCGCACTTGGCGACATACTTCCGCCGTCGGCTATCGTTGCCACGGCCGAGGGGACGCGAGCCTATGAATGCGATGGGCTGACGCTGTTCCGCGAACAGCCGCTGGCCGTGCTGCTGCCGGACAACGAGGCACAGGTCGTCAGCATCCTTCGGCTCTGTCATGCGGCGCGGCTGCCCGTGGTTGCTCGCGGCGCGGGCACCGGACTGTCCGGGGGTGCCACGCCTCACCGCAAAGGCATCGTCCTGTCGCTGGCGAAATTCAAGCGCATCCTGTCGATCGATCCGCTGTCCTGCAGCGCAGTCGTCCAGCCGGGCGTGCGCAATCTGGCAATCTCGGAGGCGGCCGCGGTCCATGGGCTCTATTACGCGCCGGATCCGTCGTCGCAGATCGCGTGCACGATCGGCGGCAACGTCGCCGAAAACTCCGGCGGCGTGCACTGCCTGAAGTACGGCCTCACCGTGCACAATGTCCGGAGAGTGCGCGCGGTGCTGATCGACGGCGACGTGGTCGAATTCGGCGGCGACGCGCTCGATGCTGCCGGCTATGACCTGCTCGCGCTGATCACCGGATCGGAAGGCCTGCTGGCGGTCATCACCGAGGTCACCGTCAAGCTGACGCCGATGCCGCAGCAGGCGACCTGCGTGCTGGCGAGCTTCGACGATCTGGAAAAGGCGGGCGACGCGGTCGCGGCGATCATCGGGGCGGGCATTATCCCGGCCGGACTCGAGATGATGGACCGGTTGACGATCGCAGCGGTCGAACCTTTCATCCACGCCGGCTATCCGGTCGATGCGGCGGCGATACTGCTATGCGAATCCGACGGCACGACCGACGAGGTCGCCGACGAGATCGCGCGGATGCGCGAGCTGCTCGAAGCGAGCGGTGCGACGACGATCGTGGTGTCGCAAAGCGAGACGCAGCGGCTGAAGTTCTGGTCGGGCCGCAAGGCGGCGTTTCCGGCGGCGGGCCGCATCTCGCCCGACTACTACTGTATCGACGGCACGATACCGCGCCGTTCGCTGGCACCGGTGCTCAAGCGTATCGAGGCGCTATCGCGCGAATTCGGCCTGCGTTGCATGAATGTTTTCCATGCCGGTGACGGCAATCTGCATCCGCTGATCCTTTACGACGCCAACGTTCCCGATGAGGTTGCCAGGACCGAGGCGTTCGGTGCGAGGATACTCGAGCTTTGCATCGAGGTCGGTGGTACGATCACCGGAGAGCACGGCGTCGGTCTCGAAAAGATCGATCAGATGTGCACGCAATTCGCCGCACCCGAGCTCGAGCGCTTTCATGCAATCAAGCGCGCGTTCGACGCCGAAGGCTTGCTCAATCCCGGCAAGGCCGTGCCGCTGCTGCGTCGCTGCGCCGAAATGGGCAGGATGCACGTCCACGGCGGCCAGTTGCCGCACCCGGATCTACCCCGTTTTTAGCGCCTGTCAACAGACGCCAGGCTGAAAGACCCGAGAGCTGCCAGCATGGAGGCGAAGACCATCGTACGGCCCGATCCCGACGTCGTCGCGCGGCTGGTCGCGCAAATGCGCGGCGACTACGGCGAGCGCGCCGTGACCACGCAGGCGGTGCGCGAGCATCACAGCCATGGCGAGGGCCTGGCGGACGCCGCGCTGCCCGACGTGGTCGTATTCCCGCGCGCGAACGACGAGGTTGCGGCGATCGTTCGTCTGTGTCATTTGTCGCGTGTTCCGGTGATCGCATTCGGTGTCGGCACGTCGCTCGAAGGCCACGTTGCCGCGCTGTACGGCGGCGTCTGCATCGACCTGTCGCAGATGAATCGCGTGCTGGAGGTCAACGCCGACGATCTCGATTGCCGCGTCCAGGCCGGCGTAACGCGGGAGCAGCTCAACGCCGAGCTCAAGGGCACCGGTCTTTTCTTTCCGATCGATCCCGGCGCCAACGCCACGATCGGCGGCATGGCGTCGACTCGCGCTTCAGGCACCAACGCCGTGCGCTACGGAACGATGCGCGAAAACGTCATGGGACTGACGATCGTGACCTCGGACGGCCGCGTGATCACTACCGGCGGCCGGGCGCGCAAGTCGAGCGCCGGCTACGATCTGACGCGCCTTTTTGTCGGCGCCGAAGGCACGCTCGGGGTGATCACCGAGATCCAGCTGCGCCTTTACGGCGTCCCCGAGGCGATCGCGGCGGCGGTCTGCCAATACCCGGACCTGGCCGGTGCGGTCAACACGGTGATCGCGGCGATGCAGACCGGCATTCCGGTGGCGCGGATCGAATTGCTCGACGACGCGCAGATGGACGCGTGCATACGCTATTCGAAGCTCGAGGGGTACAAGGCTTTGCCAACGCTTTTTTTCGAGTTCCACGGCAGCGAGTCCGCGGTGCGCGAGCAATCGGAGACGATGCGCGCGATCAGCGACGAATTCGGCGGCAGCGAATTCCAATGGGCGACGCTGCCCGAGGACCGCACGCGGCTGTGGAAGGCAAGGCACGCCGCTTACTATGCGACCCTGGCGCTCAAGCCCGGAACGGCCGCGATCGCCACCGACGCCTGCGTGCCGATTTCCCGTTTGGCCGATTGCATACTCGGGACCAAGGTCGATATCGAAAAAAGCGGGCTAACCGTTACGATCGTCGGCCACGTCGGCGACGGCAATTTTCATCTGGTCGTGCTCTACGAACCAGGCGACGCCGGCCAGCGCGAGCGGGCCGACACGCTGGCGCGAGCGGTCAGCATGCGCGCTATCGCCATGGGCGGCACCTGCACCGGCGAGCACGGCATCGGCTGGCACAAGCTCGATCTGCTGGCGCAGGAGCACGGCGAGGCGGTCGATCTGATGCGGTCGATCAAGCGTGCGCTCGATCCGCACGGAATCATGAATCCGGGCAAGACGGTACCGTTTTGACCCCGCACCTGTTGAAAGGCGAGCGCCGACGGCAACCCCGGGGCGCGTGAACTCCATGTATACGCTCTACTTCGGCAACAAGAACTATTCGTCGTGGTCGCTGCGCGCCTGGGTCTTGATGAAAGCCTTCGGCATTCCGTTCGAAGAGCAGCGAATCACGCTCTACGAGCGGGATTCTCCCGAACGGATCCGCGTCCATTCACCTTCGGGCAAGGTGCCGTGTCTGCGCGACGACAGCACGATCGTCTGGGACTCGCTTGCGATCGCCGAGTATCTGGCCGAACGGCATCCCGGCATGTGGCCCGCCGACGGCGTCACGCGCGCCTGGGCACGCTCGGCGACCGCCGAGATGCATTCGGGCTACAGCGAGCTGCGCAACGAATTCGGAATGAACCTGCGCGTCCGGCAAAAGCGAAATCCCTCGCCGGCGGTCGCCAGCGACATCGCGCGCATTGCGGCCCTGTGGCGCGAGGGGCGCGAGCGTTTCGGCCGGGACGGAGACTTTTTGTGCGGCGCGTTCGGCATCGTCGATGCGTTCTACTGCCCGGTCGCTTATCGGTTCGACAGCTACGGCGTCGTGCTGGACGGCGCAGCGGCCGCGTACCATCGGGCGCTGCTCGACCTGCCGGCGATGCGCGAATGGGCCGAAGGTGCCGCGCGCGAGACCGAGCATATTCCGATGCTCGACAGCACGATGGCGCAGGCGCAGCAGCAATGACTCGGCCGGGCGGCGGATGAGCGACCTCCTCGCCGCCTGGCGCGAGCGCGTATGCACGGCGACGGCGGCGACGACGCCGCTGCGTATCGTCGGCGGCAGCAGCATGGATTTTTACGGACAGCGTCTGGTAGGCGAGATCTTCGACGTCTCGGGCCATGCCGGGATCGTCGACTACGATCCGACCGAGCTGGTGATCACCGCGCGGTGCGGCACCCGCTTGTTCGACGTCGAGCAGGCGATGGCGCAATCGGGCCAGATGCTGGCGTTCGAGCCGCCGCACTTCGGACCGAAGGCGACCATCGGCGGGTCGATCGCCGCGGGCCTGTCCGGACCGCGCCGGCCGTACGCGGGCGCCGCGCGCGATCTGGTGCTGGGCATACGGCTGCTCGACGGGCGCGGCGACGAGCTCGCTTTCGGCGGGCGGGTGATGAAAAACGTCGCCGGATTCGATGTCTCTCGGCTGATTGCCGGATCGATGGGGACGCTGGGCGTCATCCTCGAGGTGTCGCTCAAGTGCCTGCCGGTGCCGCGCGCGGAGACGACGCGAACCTTCGAGCTGCCGGCCGACGAGGCGCTGCGCAAGCTCAACGCCTGGAGCGCGGTGCCGCTGCCCTTGTCGGCGAGCTGCTGGCACGAGGGTCGACTGCATGTGCGCCTGTCCGGCGCCGACAGCGCAGTGGCGGCCGCGGCGCGGCGATTGGGCGGCGAGCCGCTCGACGACGCCGCGAGTTATTGGGCCGCGGTGCGCGACCAGACGCATGATTTCTTCGCGCCGTTTCGCGGGCAAAGCAATGGCGATGCCGCGGCGCCGCGCGGGCCGGCGCTGTGGCGTCTGTCGGTGCGCGCGACCGCGCCGCACACGGCGTTCGGCGGCGCGACGATGATCGAATGGGGCGGCGCACTGCGCTGGCTTGCCGCGCAGGAGGAGGGCGATACCGAGCAGGCCCGCGCCTGGGCGGCGGCGCACGGCGGCCATGCGACCTTGTTTCGCGCCTCCGACAAGTCGGCCGGCGTGTTTCAACCGTTGCCGCCTGCGCTGCTCGCCTTGCATCAGCGTCTGAAAGCGGCGCTGGATCCGGCCGGCATTTTCAATCCGGGCCGGATGTACGCGGAGCTCTGACAGGACGCGATGGAAACCCATCTGGCCGACTTCATCCGCGACACCTCCGACGGACGCGACGCGGAATCGATATTGCGCGCCTGCGTGCATTGCGGCTTCTGCACGGCGACCTGCCCGACCTACCAGCTATTGGGCGACGAGCTCGACGGCCCGCGCGGACGCATCTACCTGATCAAGCAGATGCTCGAAGGTGATGCGGTCACCGCCACCACCACGCTGCACCTGGACCGTTGTCTGGGCTGCCGCAGCTGCGAAACGACCTGTCCGTCGGGCGTCAGCTTCGGACGGCTGCTCGATATCGGGCACCGCGTCGCCGAGCAAAAAATCGAGCGTCCGCCCGGCGAGCGCATGCGCCGCTGGCTGCTGCGCAAGGGTCTGACCCATCGACCATGGTTCGGTTTGGCACTTGCCGCCGGCCGCATCGCGCGGCCGTTGCTGCCGCGCGCGCTCGCCGCCAGGGTTCCCGCGTCGCGCCCCGCCAAACGATGGCCGGAGCCACGGCACGCCCGGCGGATGCTGTTGCTCGCGGGCTGCGTGCAGCCCGCGCTGGCGCCGAGCATCGATGCTGCGCTCGCTCGCGCGCTCGACCGGGTCGACATCACGCTGGTTCGGGCTTCCGGTGCCGGCTGCTGCGGCGCATTGAGCGATCATCTGGGCGCGCACGACGAGGCGCTCGATTACGCGCGCGCCAACATCGACGCCTGGTGGCCGCATGTCGAGCAGGGCGTCGAGGCGATCGTCATCAGCGCAAGCGGATGCGGTGTCGTCGTCAAGGCGTATGGGCATCTGCTGCGCGACGATCCGGCGTACGCCGACAAGGCGCGTCGCGTCGCAGCGCTGGCGCGCGATTCGGTCGAAGTCATCGCCGCCGAATGGAAACGCTTCGCCCCGCAGGTGGCGATGGATCATGGGCCGCAGCGCGTGGCGTTCCATTCGCCGTGCACGTTGCAGCACGGCCAGCGCCTGGTCGGCGATGTCGAGGAGATACTGGAAGCGATCGGGCTCGAATTGACGCCGGTCGCCGATCAGCATCTTTGCTGCGGCTCGGCAGGCACCTACTCGATTTTGCAGCCCGAGCTGGCGGGCGAGCTCAAGGCCAACAAGCTGGCCGCGCTGGAAGCGGGTGCGCCGGACGTCATCGCGACCGCCAACATCGGTTGCCTGGTCCACCTCGCCAGCGCGGCGACTCGACCGGTGCTGCATTGGGTGGAGATTTTCGAATCGCGGCTGCGCGATCGCCCGCGATCATGAACGACCCGGCGCCGTGGCGGCGCGGCGACTACCGTCATTTCCTGGCGATCCCGACACGCTGGATCGACAACGATATCTACGGCCACGTCAACAACGTCGTCTACTATGCTTACTTCGATACCGTGGTGAACGAGCATCTGATCCGTGCCGGCGGCCTCGACATCCGCGATGGCCCGGCGATCGGCCTGGTGGTCGAGACCTTTTGCCGGTTCCATCGGCCGCTGTCTTTCCCGGCGATCGTCGACGCCGGATTGCGCGTCGCCAGTCTGGGCACGACATCGGTCCGCTACGAGGTCGGACTGTTCGCGGCTGGCGACGAGGACGCGGCGGCGACCGGGCATTTCGTTCACGTATGGGTCGATCGCGCCAGCCGTCGTCCGACGCCTGTGCCCGACCCGATACGTGCGGCGCTGGCGCCGCTGCTGGCGCCGGACTGACCGGGACCGGGCGTACAATCGCCGCCGCATGCCCATCGTCTCCGCAGCCCCGAAGAAACCAGCGATCCGCGCTTCGTCAGTCCTCAGAGACGGCGGCTGCCGTGGCGAAACGTGCGGTGAGCGCGGATGACCGCCCCCCCGCGCCGCTATGCGCTGATCGCCGCCGGGGGCAGCAGCGTTCGCTTTGGCGGCGGGCTCCCGAAGCAATACGCACCGATCGCCGGCGTGCCGCTGCTCGCACATACGATCGCGGCCCTGAACCGCTCGATCGTGCTCGAGGCGATCTTTGTCGTGCTGCCGCCCGGCGACAAGCACTTTGCGGAGCGGATCGGATCGGTAGCCGGCGTCGTACCGGTGTACGAGGGGGGCGCTACGCGCGGCGAATCGGTCAGGAACGGCCTGGCCGTCATCGGCAAGCGGGCGGCGGCCGAAGACTGGGTCCTGGTGCACGACGCCGTGCGGCCCTGCATCGATGTGACGACCTTGAACCGGCTGCTCCACGAGCTCGAGGACGAGCCGGTCGGCGGGCTCCTCGCCGTGCCGCTGTGCGATGCGCTCAAGCGCGCCGAGGTCGGCGCCGGTGTGCGCGCCGCGTCGACCGAGCCCCGGGACGGGCTGTGGTGCGCGCAGACACCGCAGATGTTCCGTTACGCAATCCTCAACCATGCACTGCGCCGGGCCGACGTCGCGCAACTGCTCGACGAGGCGCAGGCGGTCGAGGCGCTGGGCGTCAAGCCCCGCCTGGTACAAGGCAGCCCCGCCAACATCAAAGTCACCTATCCCGAAGACATTGCGCTGGCCGAGGCGATACTGGCCGGCCGCACAAGGACTGTCTGATCATCGCTACGGTGCGCGTCGGAACGGGCTTCGACGTCCACGCGCTGGTGCCGGGACGCCGACTGGTGCTCGGTGGCGTGACCATACCGTTCGACCGCGGGCTGGCCGGGCATTCCGATGCGGATGTGCTGCTGCATGCGGTCTGCGATGCGATGCTCGGCGCGTGCGGAATGGGCGATATCGGGATGCACTTCCCCGACACCGGCGCCGCCTACAAGGATGCCGACAGCCGCGTGCTGCTGCGCCGCGTCTGGCAGCTTGCGGCTGACCGCGGGTTCGAGCTCGGCAACATCGACGCGACGATCGTCGCCCAGGCGCCCAGGCTCGCGCCGTATCTCGCCACGATGGCCGCGAACATCGCGGCCGATCTCGGTTGCGCAACCGGCTCGATCAACGTCAAGGCCAAGACGAGCGAAGGGCTCGGTTTCACCGGACGCGGCGAAGGCATCGCCGCCATGGTCTCGCTCGTCCTGTTTGCGAAGAACTAGCACACTAAGGCCCCGCGCCGGCCGGCATCGTCACGCGCGCCAGCGTGCCGCCGCCTTCGCGGGCGAGCACATCGAAGCGCGCGCCGTGCAGCCGCGCAATGCGCTCGACGATCGCGAGCCCCAAGCCGGCCCCGCTGGCGCCGCTTCGCGCCGGATCGCCGCGGGTGAACGGACGCTTCAGGCGATCGACCTGCTCCGGCGGGATGCCGGGGCCGCGATCGCCGACTTCGATCACCACCGATGTGCCCTCGCTGCGCGCGGAAACGTCGACCGGCGTGCCGCCGTAGCGCAGCGCGTTGTCGATCAGATTGGACAAGAGCCGCGACATCGCGGTGGCTCGCATCGGCAGTGCCGGAAGGTCACCGGCGCTGTAGTGAACTTCGCTGCCGGCGCGGTGGTAGCGCTCGAGCAAGGGTGCGACGATTTCGTCCAGCGGGCGCATCTCCAGCGCGACATCGCGATCGTCGCGGCCGAAGTCGAGAAACTGGCCGATGATCTTGTCCATTTCCTCGATGTCGGCTGCCATGCCCTCGCGCATCTGCTCGTCGTGCGTGCCGACCTCGACGCCGAGGCGAAGCCGTGCCAGAGGCGTGCGCAGATCGTGCGACACGCCGGCCAGCAGCAGCGCCCGGTCCTGCTCGGCCTGCCGCAGATTGGCCAGCATCTGGTTGAAGCCCCGATTGAGATTGACGATTTCCGACGGCCCCTTTTCCGGCAGCGGCGGCTGCGCCTTTCCCGCGCCGACGTTGGCGACGGCATCGTTCAACTGCCGCAACGGCCGGGACAGGTACCGTGCGAACGCATAGGCGCTGGCGAGCAGCACGACCAGCGCGATCAGGCTCCATTCGAGCGCGCGCGACTGGGCCGCGTCGGACGGGCGCGGCCAGTGGAACCCCGCCCAGTAGGCGTGATCGCCGGCCTGCATCTTGATCCACAGCAGCTGCTGGCGCGGCTGCAGGCGGAGTTCGGTTTCCGGGCCGAGGTCGGTGCGCAGCCGCTCTCCCAGCTCGACCAGCAGAGGATTTTGCGGCGTCACGCCGAAAAAGCCGCGCCCGTCGTCGCTGACGATGCGCGCGCCGTATTCTTCGCCCAGCCGGGTCAGCGTCGCACTGCGCTCATGCAGCTCGGTCGCCGCCAGCGCCGCGCGCAGCGCCTGCAGCTGCAAGACCTTGGTGTCGCTGAACTGCCGCGCGACCAGCGCGGCGCGGTCCTGCCGATACAGCAGTATCGCCGTCCCCTGGCTCACCACGACGACCATCAGCAGCAGCAGGGCCAGGCGTCCGAACAGCGAACGCGGCCAGAAAGTCACGGAGCGGCCCCGGTGTCGGCCTGGCTGTTGCTGGCGACCTCGTCCGGCACGAAGACATAGCCGAAGCCCCAGACCGTCTGCAGATAGCGCGGCGCCGCGGGGTCAGGCTCGATCAGCTTGCGCAGTCGCGAGACCTGAACGTCGATTGCCCGGTCGAAGACGTCGTGATCGCGTCCGCGGGCCAGCAGCATCAGCTTTTCGCGCGCCAGCGGCTGGCGGGCATGGGTGACAAAGACCTTGAGCAGGCCGAACTCGCCGGTGGTCATCGGCAACGGCGTGCCGTTGCGGGTCAGCGTCCGCGTGGTCAAGTCGAGGACATAAGGTCCGAATTCGATCCGGCCTTCGCCGACCGGCGCACCGGGTGCCAAGCGCTCGATCTGGCGGCGCAGCACCGCATGGATGCGCGCCACCAGCTCGCGTGGATTGAATGGCTTGGGCAGGTAATCGTCCGCACCCATTTCGAGGCCGACGATGCGATCGATGTCCTCGCCCTTGGCCGTCAGCATGATGATGGGCACCGTTTCGCCCGAGCCGCGCAGCCTTCGGCAGACGGCAAGGCCGTCCTCGCCGGGAAGCATCAGGTCGAGCACCAGCAAATGCGGCGGGTCGCGCTGCAGCTTCTTGTCGAGCTCCCGGGCGTCGGGCAGCGCCTGGACCTGGAATCCTTGTTCGGTCAGATAGCGTACCAGCAGCTCGCGCAGGCGGGGATCGTCGTCGACGACCAGAATTTTGGGCGTAAGCTGTTTCATCGCTCGATTATCGCGGGCGCGCGCAGCGCGGCGCCCGCCACTTGTCACGAATTGTAACGCCCGGGCGCAAGGGCAACGATTGGTTACACTCGGCGTCGATTTCCGCCCCCGATGCGGCCGGCGAACGAACGGTTACAAATCCGTCGCCTTCTGCAATGCTTGGCTTACAGGCGGCGCCTAGAGTCGGCATCGTTCGCGACCCGAAAGAGCGGGGCGGCGAAGAACCCATTATCGAGGAGGTCCCTGCAATGAAACGCATCCTGATTGCCACGCTCGCCGCGGTCGCGCTTTGGGGCGTCGCCGCGTATTCGTGGGCTGATGGCGCGAGGCACGCCCACGACACCGATCCGCTGGCGGTGATCGCCGGCTTGCAAGCGCAACTGAAGCTCAATACCTCGCAGCAATTGCAGTTCAACAATGCGCTGGCGCAAAGCAAGGCCGCGCACGATGCGATGAAGAGCGGTTTCGCGCAGCTCAAGGCCGCTACCCAAACCGAGCTTGCCAAGAGCGCGCCCGACCTGGCGTCGCTGGCTTCATTGTCCGATCAGGTGCAGCAGCAGAACAGCGGTGTGCGCAAGCAGGCGCGCGCTGCCTGGCTCGCGCTGTACGATACCCTGTCCCCCGATCAGAAGCTGGTCGTACGTGACGCGATCAGCGCGCACATCGCGCAGGCCGAAGCGCTCCGAACGCAAATGCGAGCCGCGCACGGGAAGCAGTAACACTGTGGTCGGTCGCGGCGCCGATATGCGGCCTCCTGCGGCGACGGACGGCCTTGCCTTCGGTCGTCGCCGGATCATAATGCTAGCGTCATAAGGGTGGCGGCGCGTGCAAGACATTGCGCCGTGCCGTTTTACAGGCCGGGTCCACTCCTCCCCCAGGATCCGAACAGGATCTACGAACTCGGTCTGTCCTCGTGCGCCTCCTTCGCGGGGCGCTCTTTTTTGCGTCCTTGCCCCCTCAGGCGGCGCAGAAGTTCGCAGCTTCGTCGCGGCTCGGCCTGGCGGAGCCCGCAAGCAAGCGCTCGGCGAGCAGGTGCAGCTCGTCCGGCAAGACCGGCTTCAGCAGCACGTCGGGTGCGGTCGAACGCATTGCGGCAAAGGCCTCTGCCGAGGCATCGCCGCTGATCAGCACCGCGGGAATCTGCTGGCCCAATTCGGTGCGAAGGCGCGCCACGGCGTCGGTGCCCAGCGCACCGCCGGCGAGCCGATAGTCGGCCACGATCAGGTCCGGATAGCGTCCGAGCTCACCCAATGCCGCGAGCACGGCGCCACCGGACCCACCGCCGCAGACGTGCGCGCCCCATTGCGCGAACCAGAAGCGCATCGCATCGACGATAGCGCTTTCGTCGTCGACGACGGCGATCAACGCGCCGGCCAATGAGCCTGTACAGGGACTCTGATGTCGCTCCGGCGAGAATGCGGCTCGCGCCGTGGCGCGCGGCACCACGACGGCAAAGCGCGATCCGCGCGCTGGCGTCGAATCGACCTCGATCGGATGGTCGAGCAAAGCCGCGAGCCGTCGGATGATCGCGAGCCCGAGGCCCATCCCCTGACCCGCGTCGCGCTTCGCGGGTCGAATCTGGTAGAAAGGCTCAAATATCCGTTCGCGCTCGGCGGCGGGGATTCCGGCGCCGGTATCGCGCACCTCGATGGCGACTTGGGCGCCCCGTCGCCGCACGCCGACGACTGCGCCGCCGCGAGCGGTATGTCGCACCGCGTTCGAGACAAAATTGGCAAGCACGCGCTCGAGTAACACCGGATCGCTGTCGACCCATACGCCGGTGGGCACGATCCCGAGGCGCAGGCCGCGCGCCGCGGCGAGCGGAGCGAATTCGCGCTCGAGTCGCGCGAACAGAGGTGCCAGCGGAAATCTGGCGCGCGATGGAACCACCGCGCCGGCATCCAGCTTGGATATGTCCATCAACGCCGTGAACTGCCGCTCGAGCGCCTCGACCGACGCGTTGATGCAATCGACGATCTCCCGGGTCGCGGTATCCCGGACTCGTGCCGCCAGCGCCGCGCCGAACAAGCCCATGGCGTGCAAGGGCTGGCGCAGGTCGTGGCTGGCCGCGGCGAGGAACTGGGTCTTGTCGCGATTGGCGGCTTCGGCGGTGGCGCGCGCGCGGTCGGCCGCAGCGGTCTCGCGCGTGAGCTCGCCGATCAAGTCCACGTTCTCGTAGCGTATCGTCAGCGACTGCGTCATCAGGTTGTTGAGGTTGTGCCCGGAAGCCAGAATGAAGGCGAGCACGACCAGCATGACCGCAGCGATATAGAAGTGCAGCCGATCGCCCTCCGCCGCGACGCGCACGATCAACGGCAATAGCGCCGGAAGGACGAAGCCATAGAACGCCGGCTTGTAGACCGAGGTGAGATTGATCCCGCCGAGAATCACGCCGAACAGGCATACGATCACCAGCGCCTGATGGCCGGGATCGCCGGGCACGAAAAGCATGACCCCGGCGCATCCCCAGAGCGCGCCTGCGACCGTCGAGCCCAGCGACGACGCGCGGCCCCAGCGGCCGGACGAGGATTCGGCCGGGGCCGCGGTGCGATAACGGCGCACCAGTCGGAAACGCCACGCCTGATTGAGCAGAATCGCGGCGAACCAGACGGCGAACACCGACGCCGGGACGGTGCCCCACATGACGGTGATCAGCATGGCGCCGCCCAGCGCCATCGATGCGGTCGTGCGCGGCCACTGCGCGAACAGCGCGGCGACCTGGTCGGCGCGAGCGCGCCGCAGCAGCGGTGGCGCAAGCGCAGTCAGCAATGCCACGAGCGGCGACGCCGCTTCAGCGCGGCCGTGCGGCGTGCATATCGAGACGGACGCCGCGCCGCGCGAGCTCGATCACGACTTGCGTGCGGTTGTGCACGTTGAGCGCGCGCAGGATTGCGCTGACATGCACTTTCACGGTCCCTTCCGACAGGGAAAGGTCGCGGCATATCAGCTTGTTCGGCTTGCCCTGGACCAGCAGACGCAAAACGTCGGACTGGCGCAAGGTCAATCCCAGGTCTTCGGCTCTGGCGGCAGCGCGGGGCCTGGCGCTGCCGGTTCCCGGACAGTCGGGCGGCACGAACACGCCGCCGGAAAGCACCAGTCGCAACGCGTCGATCAGCACGCGCGTATTGGCAGTCTTCGGAATGAAACCCATCGCTCCCAGATCGAGAGCGCGCTCGACGGTCGCGCGGTCGTGCGTCGCCGAGAGTACCAGCAACGGGATCCCCGGCCAGTCCCGACGCAATTCGGACAGCAACTCGAAGCCATCGCTGCGCGGCAGCGTCAGATCGAGGACGATCAATTCGGTATCCGGCGCAGCGGCCAGCGCGGCGTGCGCGTCGGATGCATCCTCGGCCTGGATGAGATCGAGCGCGGCGTCGAGCTCGGTCAGCACGTGCTTGAGCGCTTCCTGTATCAGCGGATGATCATCGATCACGAGTATCTTCATCGCGCTCCCCAGGACGTGAAGATCAGCTGCGGAACCTTCTGCAGCGTGTCCCTACTCTAGTTGGATGGCGCACGCCGTCAACTGTAGGAAATAACAGCCAGGACCGCGAGCACATCGACCTTCATGTAACCTACACATTCCCGACGTCGGCCGCCGATCCGCCCATGCTCGTCTACGTGATACGCCGCAGCCTGCAGGCCTTGCTGGTGATGTTCGTGATGTCGATACTCGTTTTTGTCGGCGTCTACGCGATCGGCAACCCGATCGATATCCTGATCAATCCGCTCGCCGACCAGATCGAGCGCGAGCACGCGATCGCGGCACTGGGACTCGATCAGTCGCTGTGGACGCAATACGCCAGATTCCTGGCCGGCGCGCTGCACGGCGATCTCGGCCGATCGTTCGTGCACAGCACCCCCGCGCTCGGGTTGATCCTGGAACGCATGCCGGCGACACTGGAGCTCGCACTGATCGCGATGCTGATCGCGATCCTCCTCGGCATTCCGCTGGGGCTCTGGGCCGGACTGAAGCCGCACAGCTTCGCCGGCCGCTCGATCATGGCCGGGTCGATTCTCGGGTTTTCGCTGCCGACGTTCTGGGTCGGGCTGATGCTGATCATGGTCTTCTCGGTGATGCTCGGCTGGCTGCCTTCGAACGGACGCGGGCCGACAAAGGAATTTTTCGGCATGCCGGTCAGCTTTCTGTCGCTCGAGGGGTGGCGCCATCTGATTCTGCCGGCGATCAACCTCGCCTTGTTCAAGCTGGCATTGCTGATCCGTCTGACGCGCTCGGGTACCCGTGAGGCACTGCTGCAGGACTACGTCAAGTTCGCGCGTGCCAAGGGACTGACCAACGCGCGCGTCATCGGCGTTCATGTGCTGCGCAATATCCTGATTCCGATCGTGACCATCATCGGACTGGAGTTCGGTTCGGTGATCGCATTCGCTATCGTCACCGAAAGCGTGTTCGCCTGGCCCGGGATGGGCAAGCTGCTGATCGATTCGATCAACCTGCTCGATCGCCCGGTGATCGTTGCTTATCTGCTGATCACCGTGTTCATGTTCATCGTGATCAACCTGTTGGTCGACCTGCTCTACTCGACGCTCGATCCCCGCGTGCGTCTGGCCGAAAGCAAGGGATAGCTTTGACCAGCGCAGCCGCAGAGACGCCGTTCCGACGCATCGCGTCGGATTTCGCCGACAGCCGGATCGCCGTGTTCGGGCTCGCGCTGCTCGGTCTGATCGTATTGATGGCAATCATGGCGCCGCTGATCTCGCCGCAGAATCCGTACGATCTGGCGCAGCTCGACGTCGTCGACGGCCGGTTGCCGCCCGGGTCGGTGTCGACCGACGGCGCGACCTTCTGGCTCGGCACCGACGACCAGGGCCGCGACATGCTCTCGGCGATCTTCTACGGGCTGCGCATCAGCCTCTCCGTCGGCGTGGCGAGCACGGTGCTGGCACTCGCGCTCGGGCTCGGGCTCGGCCTCACCGCGGCGTACTTCGGCGGCAAGATCGAGACCCTGATCATGCGCATCGCCGACATCCAGCTTTCGTTTCCGGCGATCCTGATCGCGCTGATCCTGCTGGCCGTGCTCGGACAGGGGATGCTGAAGATCATCGCCGCGCTGGTGACCGTGCAGTGGGCGTATTACGCACGGACGGTGCGAAGCGCTGCGCTGGTCGAGAAGCGCAGGGAATACGTCGAGGCCGCGCGCTGCCTCGCGCTGGCCCCTGCACGCATCGTGTTCCGCCACATCCTGCCGAACTGCCTGCCGCCGCTGATCGTCGTCGCGACGGTGCAGGTCGCGGCGGCGATCGCGCTCGAGGCGACGCTATCCTTCCTCGGCCTCGGGCTGCCGATCACCGAGCCCTCGCTGGGACTCCTGATCGCCAACGGCTACCAGTACCTGCTCTCCGGCAAGTACTGGATCAGCTTCTTCCCCGGGATTGCGCTGCTGCTGACGATTTTCAGTATCAATCTGGTCGCCGATCAGTTGCGCGACGTCGTCAATCCGAGGCTGCAGCGATGACCGACGCGGTGTTGAGCGTCGAAGGCCTGCGCACCCATTTCATCACCAAGGCGGGCGTCGTCAAGGCGGTCGACGACGTGAGCTTCAGCGTCGCGCGCGGCAAAGTGCTGGGCCTGGTCGGCGAATCTGGCTCGGGCAAGTCGGTGACCGGATACTCGATCATGGGCCTGGTCGACGCGCCGGGTCGCATAGTCTCCGGCCGGATAATCTATCGCGGCGACGACCTCACGGCGCTGGCGTCCGAAGCGATGCGTCAGTTGCGCGGCAACCGGATCGCGATGATCTTCCAGGATCCGATGATGACACTGAACCCGGTGCTCTCCATCGAAACGCAGATGGTCGAGGCGATCCTCGCCCACGAGCGCGTGCCGTACGATGCTGCCGTCGCGCGCGCCCGAGCCTGCCTCGTGCAGGTCGGCATCGCGTCGCCGGATGCGAGACTCGCCGCCTATCCGCATCAGTTCTCCGGCGGAATGCGGCAGCGGGTGGCGATCGCGATCGCGCTGCTCAATGTCCCCGATGTGATCATCGCCGACGAGCCGACGACCGCGCTCGACGTGACGATCCAGGGCCAAATCCTGTTCGAGATGCAGAAACTCACGCGCGAAACGGGCGCTGCGCTGATCTGGATCACGCACGACCTTTCGGTGATTGCCGGCCTCGCCGACCGCGTTTGCGTGATGTACGCCGGCCGGATCGTCGAACAAGGGACGACTGCCGACGTGCTCGGCGCGCCGCGACACCCGTACACGCGGGGCCTGCTCGACTCGGTGCCCAGCCAGGCGCAGGAGCACGGGCGTCTGCGCAACATACCGGGCATGACGCCGTCGCTGCTCGATATCGGCCCCGGCTGCGCGTTCCGCGCACGCTGCGCCTACGCGACCGCGGTCTGCGCGCAAACGCCGGAGATGACGCCGATCGGTCCGGACGAGCACACGCTGCGCTGCTTTCACCCGCTGCCCGCGGCCGCTCTATTCGCTGCAGCCGCGAACGGGGCAAGTCGATGAAGCCGCAGGTCGCCGGCGAGCCAGCGCCGGGTCCGGTCGATCGGCTGGTCTCGCGCGCCGCTGGCGAGCAGCTTGCGGGCCGCGCCGACGAGGCGATGGCCATTCTCGCCGAAGCGCTGCGGCTGGATCCGAATCACGCCTCGGCGCTGACTTTCGGTGCGCTGCTGGCCCTGCGCCGCGGGCAGGCCGCCGCGGCACTCGATTATGCATCGCGCGCGATCGCCGTCGATCCGCGCCGGGCGCGCGCACACCATCTGCATGGGCTCGCGCTCCAGGCGGTCGGACGCGGTGCCGAGGCTCTGGTCGATCTGCGACAGGCGGTCGCCCTGGACGCCAAGCTTGTCGACGCCCGTCTGGATCTCGGCAATGCGCTGCTGGACGAAGGCGACATCGCGAGCGCCGCGGCTGAGATCGAAGCGGTACTGGCCGCCGAGCCTTCGTCGGCGATCGCCTACAACAGCCTGGGCAACCTGCGCGCGCGACAGCGGCAATTCGATGCCGCGATCGCCGCCTACAGCCGAGCAATCGAGCTCGACCCGCGCCTGTCGCAGGCGCATGGCAATCTCGGCATGCTGCAATTCGGCATCGCCGACAACGATGCCGCGATCGCATCGTTCCGGCGCGCCGTCGCGCTCGCGCCCGATCGGCCGGCGAACTGGAGCGCGCTGTTGTTCGCGCTCAGCGTCTCGGATCGCGCCACCGCCGGCGGCATCGCTGCCGAACACCGCGCTTTCGGCGAGCGCTTTGCCGCGCGGATCGCGCCGTTGCCCGCCGTCGTCCCGGCTCCGCGTACCGGCCGGCGCCTGAGGATAGGCTACGTTTCGTCCGATTGGCGGCGGCATGCGATCGCGGTGTTTGCCGAGCCGCTGCTGGCCGCGCACGATCGCGACCGCTTCGAGATTTTCTGCTATCAGAATTATGCCGGCGGCGACGAGGTCACCGCCCGCTTCGCCGCGCTGGCCGATCATTTTGTCCCGATCGCTTCGATGCCTGACGCCGAGGCCGCCCGGCGCATTCGCGACGACGCGATCGACATCCTGGTCGACTTGAATGGCCATACGGCGCACAACCGCTTGCCGCTGTTTTTTCTCAAGCCGGCACCGGTCCAGGCCACTTGGCTCGGCTATCTGGGAAGCACAGGCGTGCCGACGATCGACTACCGCCTGACCGACCGCTACACCGACCCGCCGGTGCAGTCGGAGGCCGCGGGCGCCGAAGCACTCTGGCGACTGCCGCTGACGCAATGGTGCTACCGCCCTTATGTCGAGGCGCCGGACGTCGGTCCGCTGCCGGCGTCGACGGCCGGCGGCGTCACGTTTGTCTGCATGAACCACCCGATAAAAACCTCGCGCAGTGCGTTCGCGCTCTGGGCGCGCATCCTGGCGGCGGTGCCTGCGTCACGCCTGATACTCCTGGCAACGCCTTACGACGGCCAGCGGGCGCGGGTGCTGGCATTCTTCGCCGGTGAGGGCATCGCGGGCGAGCGGATCGAGCAGGTCGGCGAGGCTCCGATCGCGACGTATCTCGCCCGTTATCTGCGCGCCGACATCGCGCTCGACAGCCTGCCATGCGTCGGCGGCACGACGACCTGCGACGCGCTGTGGATGGGCGTGCCGGTCGTCACCCTGGTCGGCGATCGGCCGTTTTCGCGAAGCGGTGCGAGCCTGCTGCGCAACGCGGAGCTGACCGAGCTGATCACGCACACGCCCGACGAGTATGTGCGCGCCGCGGTCGATCTGGCGACCGATCGGGTGCGGCTCGCGACGCTGCGCGCGGGACTCCGCGATCGGCTGCGCGCTTCGCCGCTGCTCGACGCGGCCGGCTTCGCCCGCGCGGTCGAGGATGCGTACGATGCGATGTGGGAACGCGCGGTCGCGGTGTCGCGCGCATGAATGCCGATGTCGAAGTCGACCTGGTACCCGAGCCGCCGCCATTGCTGGAGCTTCGCCATGTATCCCGGCACTTCGTCAAGCCGCTGGACCTGCCGGCGCGCATCGCCAATCTCCTGGGCGCGGGCTTGCGTGACGAAGTCGTGCACGCGGTCGATCGCGTCGACCTGGGCATCGCCGAACGCGAGGTCGTCGGATTGGTCGGCGAGTCGGGCTGCGGCAAGTCGACGCTCGGACGAATTGCCGTCGGGATGCTGGCGCCGACCAAGGGTGAGAGGCGCTGGCGCGGGGCTCGCCTGTCGAATCAGCCTCCCGCGAAGGCGCGCCAGCAGCAGCTCAAGATGCAGATGATCTTCCAGGATCCGTACGCGTCGCTGAACCCGCGCCTGCGCGTCGTCGATATCGTCGGCGAAGCGCCGGTCGTGCACGGCCTGATCGCGCCGCAGCAGCAGGTCGAATACGTCGGTCTGCAGCTCAACCGCGTCGGCCTGGATCCGACGCTGATGCGGCGCTTTCCACACCAGTTCTCGGGTGGTCAGCGCGCTCGCATCGGTATCGCGCGGGCGCTGGCGGTCAAGCCGGAATTCATCGTCTGCGACGAATCGATCGCCGCGCTGGACGTGTCGATCCAGGCGCAGGTGCTGAACCTGTTCATGGATTTGCAGGCGACGCTCAACCTGACGTATCTTTTCATCAGTCACGATCTGGGCGTCGTGCGACACATCAGCGATCGCGTCCTGATCATGTACCTCGGACGGATCGTCGAATCG
>DASYJB010000217.1:0-19038 GCA_035996965.1 Casimicrobiaceae bacterium
CGCCTCGAGCTGCATGAGGAATTTCTCGACCACGCGAAGGATGATCTGCTCGTCGAGCGCCGCGAAGGAGATCACGGCGTCCAGGCGATTGCGGAACTCCGGCGTGAACATGCGCTTGATCGACTCCATCTCGTCGCCGGCCTGCTTGTTGTGCGTGAAGCCGATCGAGTTCTTGGACAGCATGTCGGCGCCCGCGTTGGTCGTCATGACGATGATGACATTGCGGAAGTCGGCCTTGCGGCCGTTGTTGTCGGTCAGCGTGCCGTGGTCCATCACCTGCAGCAGGATATTGAAGATGTCCGGATGCGCCTTCTCGATCTCGTCCATCAACAGGACGCTGTACGGATGCTTGGTGATCGCCTCGGTCAGCTGCCCGCCCTGATCGAAGCCGATATACCCGGGCGGCGCGCCGATCAGGCGCGAAACCGCGTGCCGTTCCATGTACTCGGACATGTCGAAGCGCAAGAGCTCGACACCGAGACAGAACGCGAGCTGTCGCGCCACCTCGGTCTTGCCGACTCCGGTCGGGCCCGAGAACAGGAAATTGCCGATCGGCTTGCGCGGATTGCCCAGGCCCGAGCGCGCCATGCGGATCGCCGCGACCAGCGCGTCGATGGCCAGGTTCTGGCCGAAGACCACGTTCTTCAAGTCCCGGTCGAGCGTCTTCAGCGCGTTGCGGTCGTCGGAGCTCACGCTCTTGGCCGGGATGCGCGCGATCTTGGCGACGATCTCCTCGATCTCGCCCTTGTTGATCACCTTCTTCTGTTTGGACTTCGGCAGTATCTTCTGCGCGGCGCCGGCTTCGTCGATCACGTCGATCGCCTTGTCGGGCAGATGCCTGTCGTTGATGAAGCGCGCCGCGAGCTCGGCAGCGGTCGTCAGTGCGGCCGGCGCGTATTTAACGCCGTGATGCTGCTCGAAGCGCGTCTTCAGGCCCTTGAGGATCTCGATCGTCTCGGCAATCGACGGCTCGGGCACGTCGATCTTCTGGAAACGACGCGACAGCGCGTGATCTTTTTCGAAGATCACGCGATATTCGTTGTACGTGGTCGCGCCTATGCACTTGAGCGCGCCAGTCGACAGCGCCGGCTTCAGCAGGTTCGACGCGTCGAGTGTCCCGCCCGAAGCCGCGCCCGCGCCGATGATCGTATGGATCTCGTCGATGAACAGGATCGTCCTCGGATTTTCGGTCAGCTGCTTCAGCACCGCCTTCAGGCGCTGCTCGAAATCGCCGCGGTATTTCGTGCCGGCAAGCAGTGCGCCCATGTCGAGCGAATGGACGACGAAGTCCTTCAGCATCTCCGGAATGTTGCCGTCGTTGATGCGCCGGGCGAGGCCCTCGGCGATCGCGGTCTTGCCGACGCCGGCTTCACCGACCAGAAGCGGATTGTTCTTGCGCCGGCGGCACAGCACCTGAATGACCCGTTCGAGCTCGTATTCGCGCCCGATCAGCGGGTCGATCTTGCCGGCCTTGGCCAGGTGATTGAGGTCGACCGTGTACGCGTCGAGCGCGCCGGCCGGCTGTTGCTCGCCTTCGGCATCTTCCTTCGCCGGCTCCTGCTTTTCCTGGCCCTTCTGCGGCGTCTTGGTGATGCCGTGCGCGATGTAGTTGACGACGTCGAGCCGGGTCACGCCTCGCTGGTTGAGAAAGTAGACGGCGTGCGATTCCTTTTCGCCGAACACGGCGACCAGGACGTTCGCGCCGGTGACTTCCTTCTTGCCGGACGATTGCACGTGCAGGATCGCGCGCTGGATCACGCGCTGGAATCCCTGCGTCGGTTGCGTATCCGCGTCCGAATGCGGCGAGAGGCGCGGCGTGTGCTCGTTGATGAAGTCGGTCAGGACGCCTCGCAGCTCCTCGATGTCGACGCCGCAGGCTTTCAGGACTTCGGCTGCGGACGGGTTGTCGAGCATCGCGAGCAGCAGATGCTCGACCGTAATAAACTCGTGCTGCTTCTGCCGAGCTTCGACAAAAGCCATGTGAAGGGAGACTTCGAGTTCCTGCGCAATCATGGTTTCTTTCCGGGCCTCAATCTCGGCAAGAGCGCTTAGGCGCATCCCGCCGCAACGCTACGTTTCCTCCATCGTACACTGCAACGGATGCTGATGTCTGCGTGCGATGCTGAGGACTTGATCGACCTTGGCCGCAGCCACTTCGCGGGTATAGGTGCCGCACACTCCCATGCCCTCGCGGTGGATCTGCAGCATCACCTGGGTCGCCTTCTCTCGGTTCATCGCAAACACAGTCTGCAACACGACGACGACAAAGTCCATCGGCGTGTAATCGTCATTGAGCAAAATGACCTTATACAGCGGCGGGGGTTTGAGCCGGGTCTTCTCGACCTCGAGGACATTGTCGTCACGTTCTTGCATCGCCACCGCAACCCCGCGACGAGCCTAGCCGAGGATGCGCAGCGCGACGCCGATCGTCGCCGCTGCGCCGCGCCAGCGACTCGGCCGCCCCGCGTCGCCGGCCGCGCGGCGTCGCTGCCGTCGAATCGAGCGAAGCGTTGCAACCGTCACTAGTTTGATGTCTGCACCGGCTTTTTCAAGGGACCGCACCGTCGTGCCGCGGAATCCGGCGCCGGCAGCGAGCCCTGGCCCATGCGCAGCCCTTTCAGTCGAGTCGCCACGATTGCCATTCTTCGACGGAAGCACGCATAAGGCAAGTCCACCCGCCAACTGGTTCAATCGTGCGCACCAATCGGCAGCAGCGAAGCGACGATCGGCCGCGCCGAGCGCGAGTTCGCGCCGGGGCGGGTCGCGCCGAGTGGCAGGCGGGACGGGCCGCGCGCTGCCGGGCGCGCGAGATACCGCTGCGGCGCAGCGGAACGGCGGGCGTTGGATTTGTGCAACAGCTGCTGCGCAACGGCCCGCCGAACGGTCGCTCGGCCTCCTCAACGACTCGCGCAAGATAGACCACGAGCCGGCCTCCGTGTCGACTCGCATGCGCGCACGAGCACCTCGCGAGGTGGGCAGCGCGCAGGCGCGCAAGCCGCCGCCTTCGCGGTCGCATCCCCCGCTGCGCGGGGGCCCCTCTTCCGCGCTGCGGCACACTCTGCCTCCTCACGGACTCGCGCAATTGGTACACCACGAGTCCGCCTCCGTGTCGACTCGCAATTCCCCGTCGGTCCCCACGCTTCGCGCGGGGCCCCTCGCCAGGCACTCGCGACACTACATCCGCTCGATCATGGCCTTGCCGAATCCGGAGCAGCTCACCTGCGTCGAGCCGGGCATCAGGCGGGCGAAGTCGTAGGTCACAAACTTGTCGGCGATCGCCTTCTCGAGGCTGGACACGATCAGCGCCGCGGCTTCGGGCCAGCCCATATGGACGAGCATCATCTCGGCGGAGAGTATTTCGGAGCCGGGATTGACGTAATCCTTGCCGGCGTATTTCGGCGCGGTGCCGTGCGTGGCTTCGAACATCGCGACCGAATCCGACATGTTCGCGCCCGGCGCGATCCCGATCCCGCCGACCTGCGCAGCCAAGGCGTCGGAGATGTAGTCTCCATTGAGATTCAGCGTCGCGATAACGTCGTAGTCCTCGGGGCGCAGCAGGATCTGCTGCAGGAAAGCGTCGGCGATGACGTCCTTGACGACGATGTCGCGCCCGGTCTTCGGGTTCCGGAATTTGCACCAAGGACCGCCGTCGATCGGAACGGCGCCGAACTCCTTCTGCGCCAGAGCATAGCCCCAGTCGCGGAATCCGCCTTCGGTGAACTTCATGATATTGCCCTTGTGCACCAGCGTCATCGACTTGCGGTCGTTGTCGATCGCGTACTGGAGCGCCTTGCGCACCAGCCGCTCGGTGCCTTCGCGCGACACCGGTTTGATGCCGATGCCCGACGTGGCGGGAAAGCGGATCTTTTTCACGCCCATGTCGTCGATCAGAAACTTGATCAGCTTTTTCGCGCCGGCAGATTCCGCCTCCCATTCGATGCCCGCGTAGATGTCCTCCGAATTTTCGCGGAAGATCACCATATCGGTCTTTTCGGGCGCCTTGACCGGGCTTGGCACGCCGGCAAAATACCGGACCGGACGCAGGCAGACGTAGAGATCGAGCTGCTGGCGCAGTGCGACGTTGAGCGAGCGGATGCCGCCGCCGACCGGGGTGGTCAGCGGACCCTTGATCGACACGACGTACTCCTTGAGGATCGTCAGCGTTTCGTCTGGCAGCCAGACGTCGGCGCCGTAGACCTGGGTCGATTTTTCGCCGGCGAAGATCTCCATCCAATGGATCCGGCGCCTGCCGCCGTAGGCTTTGGCCACCGCTGCGTCGACGACCTTGATCATGACCGGCGTGATGTCGACTCCGGTGCCGTCGCCCTCGATGTATGGGATGATCGGCTGATCGGGGACCTTCAGGCTATAGTCGCTGCTTACGGCGATCTTCGCGCCGCCAGCCGGGACGCTGACGTGTTGATAGCTGGGCATGAATTCTCCTGAATGCGACCGCGGCAGCCGCACAAACCACTGATTATCCGCGATTCCGACTCGGCCTGCCATGCCGCCGTGCTATGATGCCGCTTCGCGCCGCGTCTCCTTCCGGCGTTTCGAACGCGTCGTTCGCGTCGCTGCAGCAACCTGCCCCCGACCGTTGATGGCATTACCCCTAATCCCCCGACTCGCGTGCCTCCGAACGCCGCGCCCGGGTGGCGCTCGCGCGGTCTACCCGGACATCGCGCGCCTGCCCGCAAGATCGCGAGGACGATGATTCGCCGGCTTCTCGCGCGGCTGGTTCCCGGACGCATTGCGGCCGAGCCGCGCATCTACGGCGCGAGCGCGCATCCGGTCCGCAGGAGCCAGATCTCCCGCGGCGCGCACGACGTCATCCGCAAGCTGCAACAGGGAGGATTCAAGGCGTTCATCGTCGGCGGCGCGGTGCGCGACCTTCTGCTCGGCATCACGCCGAAGGATTTCGACCTGGCGACGAACGCGACGCCCGAGCAGGTCAAGCCGCTGTTTCGCCGCGCGTTCATCATCGGCAGGCGATTCCGGCTGGTGCACGTTCTCGCCGGGGCGGAAACGATCGAGGTCGCGACGTTTCGGTCGCGGCAGACCGGCGACGACATCGCCGACGAGCACGGGCGGCTGTTGTCGGACAACGTCTTCGGCACGCAGGCCCAGGACGCGGCCCGGCGCGACTTCACGATCAACGCCCTGTACTTCGATCCGACGACCGAGGAAGTCTGGGATTACGTCGGCGGCGTGGCCGACATCAAGGCGCGGCGGCTGCGCCTGATCGGCGACCCGGTCACGCGTTACCGCGAAGACCCGGTCCGCATGCTGCGCGGGGCGCGGCTGGCGGCGAAGCTCGGCATCAGCATCGAAAAGAAGACCGCGGCGCCGATTCCGGTGCTGGCGCCGCTGATTCACAACGTTCCGCCGGCGCGCCTGTTCGACGAAATGGAAAAGATCCTGCTGTCGGGCCACGCCGCCGAATCGGTCAAGAGTCTGCGCCGGCACGGGCTGCATCACGGCGTTCTGCCGCTGCTGGACGTGATCCTCGAACAACCGCTGGGCCAGCGCTTCGTCGATCTCGCGCTGGCCAACACCGACCAGCGCGTCGGTGAAGGCAAGTCGGTGACTCCCGCCTTCCTGTTCGCCTCGCTGTTGTGGCACGAGGTTCTCGCCAGCTGGAACGCCGCGCAGCAGCGCGGCGAGCGCCCGACGCCGGCGCTGTTCGAGGCGATGGATCGCGTGCTCGAGCAGCAGGCCGAGCGCCTGGCGATTCCGCGCCGCTTCGAGGCCACGATCAAGGAAATCTGGGCGCTGCAGCCGCGCTTCGAACAGCGCGCCGGGCAGCGTCCGTTCCGCCTGCTCGAGCACCCGCGCTTTCGCGCCGCGTATGACTTTCTGGTTCTGCGCTGCGAAAGCGGTGAATTGCAAGGCGATCTCGCGGGTCTCGCCGACTGGTGGACGAAGTTCCAGGATGCCGATACCGCAGAGCGCGAGCGGATGCTGAAGCCCGACGAGGCGCCGAAAAAGCGTCGCCGTTCGCGCAGCCGGGGACGCAAGCGCGAGCCTGCGCCGAACGAAGCCGCAGCGGACGCCGCAGCCGAGGGCGAAGAAAGCGCCGAGTAGGCCCAGTGCAGCATCGATTCCGGCATCTGCCCGGGGCCTCGCTCGCCTATGTCGGTATCGGCAGCAACCTTGCCCACCCGCGCCGCCACGTCGCGCGCGCGGTCGCTGAAATGGCGCGCTTGCCGCGCACGCGCTTGGCCGCCGTTTCACCGAACTACCTGAGTGCGCCGCTTGGGGCCAGCAGTCCGCAGCCCGATTACGTCAACGCGGTCGCTGCACTGGTTACGTCGCTCGCGGCGCCTGCCCTGCTGAAGCGCATGCGAGCGATCGAGCATCGCCACGGCAGGCCGCCGGCGAAGCAACGTCTACGCAACGCCGCGCGGACGCTCGACCTCGATTTGCTACTATTCGGCCGTCGCCGTTCGCGGCAACGACAGCTGACCTTGCCGCATCCACGCATGCATCAGCGCGCGTTCGTGCTAAGGCCTTTGCTGGACGTCGCGCCCGCGGCGGTCATTCCCGGCCGTGGCGCCGCTCGCCGCTGGCTGCGCGAACTGCACGGACAGCGCATCGCCCGGACGCGCCGCCACACCCGGTTGTAGCGACAAGCCGCCATGGACATCGAGAAGTGCCGCTACATTGTCGTCGAGGGCCCGATCGGCGCGGGCAAGACCAGCCTCGCCCGAACGCTTGCGGTCTCGGTCGGCGCCGACACCTTGCTCGAGGCACCGGACGAGAATCCCTTCCTCGCCCGGTTCTACGAGGACATGCGCCGCTTCGCGCTACCGACACAACTCAATTTCCTTTTCCAGCGCGTCGACCAGCTGCGCGGACTGGCACAGCTCGACATGTTCGCCCGGCATACGGTCGCCGATTTCCTGCTCGACAAGGATCCTCTGTTTGCGCGGCTCAATCTTTCCGACGACGAATTTGCGCTCTACGACAAGGTATATTCGCATCTGAAGCTGCAGACGCCGACGCCCGATCTGGTGATCTATCTGCAGGCGCCGGTGACGACGCTGATCGAGCGCGTGCACAGGCGCGGTGTCGGTTACGAGCGGGGGATATCCGAGCATTATCTGGCGCGGCTGGCCGACGCGTACAGCCGCTATTTCTACCAGTATGCCGGCGCGCCGCTGTTGATCGTCAATAGCGAGCGCCTGAACTTCGTCGACGAGCCCGGCCACTTGCAGCTGCTGCGCAGCCGTATCGGCGCGATGCGCGGGCAGCGCGAATTCTTCAATCTCGGCGCGAGCTAGCGCGCCGCTGTAGAGTCGTGCCGGCCGCCGTTCATTCTGCTTTCCGCCGCAAGTGCGGCGGGCGCAACGCCAGCGTGTTCCCCGCGATCGCCAGCACGACGCCCAGCGCGCCGACCCAAGTCCAGCGGTAGCCTTCGAACAAGGTCGAAAGTGCCAGCGCGATCACCGGCGTTGCCACCGCCGTGTAAGCGGCGCGCGCCGCACCGATGCGTCTCAACAAGGTCAGATATGCACCGAAAGCGATGACGCTGCCGAACAGCGCCAGATAGGCGAGCGATAACAGATAGCCGGGCCGCGCGTCGAACGTCCAGTCGACGCCGTGGAGCAACGCCGCCACGGCCGCGACGACGGCGCCGTAGGCCATGCCCCAGGCGTTGCCGGCCAGCGTCGGTATGCCGGCGCGCTGGTTGCGCTGGGCGATCAGGTTGCCTCCGCTGGCGATCACGGTCGCGCCCAGTCCGAACGCGATGCCGTAGGCCGCCGTGCCGCCGCCGCGCGCCTCAATGAGCTCCGGCAGGAACAACAGCGCGACGCCGGCAACGCCCATCGCGGCGGCAATGAAAGTCCGCGCGGTCAGCGGTGTGCCGAAGAACACGCGCATGCCGATCGGGTTCAGGAACACGATCGTCGAAAACAGCACTGCGACCAGGCCCGAAGTCACGAAGTGCTCGGCCCAGTAAACGCCGACGTAATTCAATCCGAAGAGCGTTACGCCCACCGCGACCAGATACGCGTGGTCCCGCCGCGAAAAGTGAAGCGAGCGTCCTGTCCCCAGACACCAGGCCGCCAGCAAGGCCGCCGCGAGGGCGAAGCGATACGCGACCGAGACTTCGGGAGCAACGCCTGTGAGCTGATACTTGATCGCAAGCCAGGTCGATCCCCAGATCGCCGATGGGACGGCGAACAGCCCGATGGCTCCGATTCGCACGTGCTTCAACGTCGGCTCAACCGCGACCGGCCGCTGCCTGCGTCGACGTTTGTACGCGACAAGCCGAATGCCACGGTCCTAACGGCCGCGTGCGCCGTTCGCAGCTTGTGACGCAGTGCATTCCTGTTGGCGCGACGGCGGAGAAGATACACGGTAACGAACGAATGGCGCTGCGGGCGCGACCCCGAAGCTTACCGCAGCCAAAGCGTGCACCATCGTCGTTTTCGGCTATCGGCATGGAACTTGCTCAATTCAGGGCGAAAACCGGATCGAGTCGGCAGACCGCAGGTGTCCGACCGGAATCGGTTAATTTTTGCTCGAGGCTGTCATGCCCATTTCGACCTTGATCGCTGCGGTAGCCGGTCTTATCAGCGGCGCGCTTGCGTTGCTGGCGGCGCCTTGCGTGCTGGCGCTGTCGCTCGGCGATGCCGCGCCGCAATCGTCGCTTGGGCAGCCGCTGCGCGTCGTCGTGCCGATCGACGCCTCCAAATCTCAATCGCTGACCGCCGCATGCGTCCGCGTCATCGCCGACGCGGCGGGCGACAGCGGTCACCCTCATCTACTGACGGGCAGAGTCACTATTGATCGCACCGCGGCCGGAACGCAGCTCCTGGTGACCACCGCCCGGCCGGTGAACGAGCCCGTCGTCCGGCTCGCCGTGCAAGCCGGATGCGACGGCACGACCCGCCGCGACTACGTGTTGCTGCTCGATCCACCGGGCGCCGGCGCTGCGACCGCGGCCGTCGCCTATCGCCGTGCGGAAACGACGCGTGTTGCCACGGCCGCTGCGCCGCGCATCGCGAAACCAGCGCCGAGTGGTTTTATCCGCGTCGCGGCCGCGCCGTCCGACGCTGCAATTCACGAGGCGGCCCCCAAGATCGCCGCGATCGAACCGGTGCGCCAGCCGGCGACGATGCTGTCGAGCTCGGGCGGCGGCTCCTTCATTGCCGAAGCGGCGGCGGCCGGATTGCCGCGCTCGCCGTCGAGCCAGACCGGGCTGACGACCGCCGATGTCGAATTGCCGGTCGCACCTTGGTGGCCGCTAGCGGCCGCATTGCTTGTCGTCGGCGCGCTTGCGCGGTGGCTGGTGCCGATGCGACGCCGTTCGTTGGAACCGCCGGCATGGGTCGCGCCGACCGCGCGCACCGAACCCAACCCTTCGGTTTCCGGCGCAACCGCTTCGAAGACTTTTGGCAAGGCAGGGCACTTCGCCGCGATGACCGAGCCCGGCTCCGGATTTCCACACGGCGCGTCGAACACCGGGCGCGTCGCGCCGAGAGCCGGGCCGACAACGACCAGGTCGCAGCCGGGCGCAGTCAAGGCCGCGACGAACGAGGACCAGCGCTTCGCCGAATTCGACGCCGACCTGCTGGAAGAACAAACGATCCGGGCCGAGTGGGCCAAGGCCGTCAGCGATGGCGCGATCGACGTCGGCAGCGATTCCATCCTCAAGGCGATCGACGAAGCCGAACGCGAAACCCAGGGCGCTCCAGCGCATCCGGCACAGGTCGCACTCGACCGTTCGCTCGACGACGAGTTGCTGCCGAACAAGCCGCGCGGCTGACCTCGAGCTTAGCGCCTCGCTTCGACCGGCGTTCAGGTCGCCGCTCAACCTATTTCGTTGCAGGCTCGATCAGTGCCCCGGCCTTGAGTTCGGCTCGAGGGTCGAGCACCGCCTTGTCGCCACTTTTGGCGTCGCCGGCGAACGCAGTCAGCTCGCCGAGTTTGCGGCCCGGCGTCACCGCTACTTCGACCGCCTTGTCGTCGCGAACCACGTACAGGATCGTCCTGCCGTCGCGCTTCGTCAGCGCACCCGGGTTCACCGCGGTTAGCGGCAGCTGCTGCTCCGCGGTGATCGGCTGCGAAAGAAACAAAACCCTGGCGCTCATTTCCGGCAGCACGCGCTGATCGATGGCGGCAAGATGCACCTTGACCGTTGCCTTCGCGCGGTCGATGCTGGGCACGATATGCGCGACGGTGCCGAGAAAGCGCGCGTCCGGCAGCGCGTCCAGAACGATTTCGCAAGGCTGGCCGACACGAATCCTGGCCAGACCCGATGCGGAAACGTCGGCTTCGACTTCCAGCGTGCTCATGTCGGCGATGCTGGCCACCGCGCGCTTGGAACCGGCCGTCGACGAAAACGGCGTCACCAGATCGCCGACATCGGCGCTTTTCGAAAGAATGACGCCGTCGAACGGCGCGCGGATCAGCATGTCCTGCTTCGCCTTGACGTCGCGGCTGTCCAGCCGCGCGATGACCTCGCCCGCCTTGACCCGCGAACCTTCGGTCACACCCAGCCATTCGAGGCGGCCGGAAACCTTCGACGATATCGCCGCCTTGCGCGGCGCGACGACGTAGCCGGTCGAGTCGAGCACCATGAACTGCCGCGAAGGATAGACGGTGACGACCGGCGTCGTCGCCACGATCGTCGCGCGAGGCCGGGTCGCATACCATGCCTCGGCGCCGACGAGGATCAGCGCGATGGCGGCGAGCGCCAACCAGCGCCAGCGCCGGCCGCGCGTCGGAGCGAGCGCGCTCACCCAGAGAGAAAGGGCTCGATCGCCGCCGCCACGCTCGCCGGTTGGTCGTGGTGCAGCATGTGCCCGGCGTCGGCGATCGTCGTCATGCGGCCATCGCGAAAGCTCGCGACCCTGCGCCCGAGCCCCGCACTATCCTCACCCAGCCAGCGCGGCACAAACGAATCGCTGGCAGCGACCCACAGCACAGGCGCCGTCACGCGTTGCCACGCTGCGCGCACCTCCTCGGTCCGGTAGACGGTCGGAAATGGCAGCTTGTGGCGAGGATCCGACCGAAGGCGCGCACTGCCGTCGGGCAAGGCCTCCGCCCAGTGTCCGGCGAGAAACTCCGCGTGGTCGCGCGCCATCCGCGGATTGTTCTTCTGCAACCGGTCGGCCACGGCCGCGAGATTCGCATACGGCGCGAACGACGGCGGATCGCGCAGCGCGTCGAGCCATTTCAACAGCTTGTCGGGTGCGAGCTCGGGCTTCTCGGCGGGAATGCCGAATCCTTCGAGCGAAACCAGCCGCGCGATGCGCTGCGGCCGCACGCCGCCGTAGATGCAGGCGACGTTGCCGCCGAGGCTATGGCCGAGGACACGCGCCGGGGCATCCGGAGTGAAATGCTCGAGCAGGGCGTCGAGGTCGGCGAGGTAATCGGCGAACCAGTAGCCGTCTTCGCACCACGCGCTTTGGCCGAAACCGCGCCAGTCGGGCGCGAGCACGCACCAATCGCGGGCCAGTGCGTCGACCAGAAACTGGAACGAGGCACCGACGTCCATCCACCCGTGCAGCATGAAAAGTTTCGGCGCTGCGACATCGCCCCAGCTTCGCACGTGGTACGACATCCCGCGCACCGCGAGAAATTGCGAGGTGGAAGGCGTCATGGCCGCACGGCCGCGCCCGTCACTGTGAACTTCGCTCCGCCGTCATTTCTTCTTGCACAGGAAGTTTCCATCCTGCCATCCGGTGCGGTACTGGCCATCGCTTTTGAAACGGACGGGATCCTTGTGCTCGACGCTGCCGATGCTCGCGCACCCGTCGGCGTAGCCTTGCCGATATGGCAACGGAAAGCCCTGCAGATTGACGTTAGCGGGGGGATTCGGATTCTTCGTCGGCGGCGCCTGCGGCTTGGCGGGCGTCGTCGGTTCCGTGCCCGGCCCCGTCGGCGAAGGAAGCTGATTGTCCGGCGACGACAACTGCGGCGGGACCGACGTGCAGGCGGCGAGAACAAGCGCAGTCGTGAATGCGACAAAGGCGGTGACGAGGGCGCGGCGCGCCGGTGTCTGCAAGGCGGCGATCATCGGGGTCGGCGGCGGAAGCGAGTAAAATTGTACCTCATGAGCGCGTCCGCGGCCGTCCCGCTGTTCATCCATCTGCGCCTGCACAGCGAGTATTCGATCGTCGACGGCATGGTGCGCATCGACGACGCGGTCGACGCCGCCGCGGCCGATCGCATGCCGGCGCTTGCACTGACCGATCTGGCCAACGTCTTCGGCATGGTCAAGTTCTACAAGGCCGCGCGCTCGCGCGGCGTCAAGCCGATCATCGGTTGCGACCTCTGGATCACGCACGAAAAAGAGCGTGACGCGCCGCACCGTCTCCTGTTGCTCTGCCAGTCGCGCGCGGGCTACCTGCGGCTGGCCGACTGGCTGACCCGCGCGCATCGCGCTAACCAGCACCGCGGGCGCGCGGAGTTGCGGCGCGAATGGTTCGCCGAAGGCACCGAAGGCCTGATCGCGCTGTCGGGATTCGCCGGCGGCGAAGTCGGCCAGGCGCTCGCGCAAGGCAATGCAACAGCGGCTGGCGTCGCGGCGACTGCGTTGGCCAGCGCGTTTCCCGGCCGCTTTTATCTCGAAGTGCAACGCGCCGGCCATTCCGACGACGAAGCGCTGGCCGCCGCGACGCTGCGGCTCGCCAGCGCGCTGGCGCTGCCGGTCGTCGCGACGCACCCGGTGCAGTTCGCGACGCGCGGCGAATTCCGCGCCCACGAGGCACGCGTGTGCATCGCCGAGGGGCGCGTGCTCGCCGACCCGCGGCGGCCGAGACGCTTCACGCCCGAGCAGTATTTCAAATCGCAGGCCGAGATGGCGCAACTGTTCGCCGACGTGCCGCAGGCGCTGGCCAACAGCGTCGCGATCGCGCAGCGCTGCAGCCTGACGATTCCGCTCGGCAAGAACTATTTGCCGGCGTTCCCGACGCCCGACGGGATCGGCATCGAGCAGCATCTGCGCGACGAGGCGACCGCGGGCCTCGAACGGCGGCTCGCCGCGCTCTATCCCGATCCGGAAGCGCGCGCGCGCAGGCAACCCGAATACGCGACCCGGCTCGAGTTCGAGGCCAGGACGATCATTCAGATGGGTTATGCCGGCTACTTTCTGATCGTCGCCGACTTCATCAACTGGGCGCGGGGCAACGGTGTGCCGGTCGGGCCGGGGCGCGGTTCCGGCGCCGGCTCGCTGGTCGCCTACAGCCTCGGCATCACCGATCTGGATCCTCTTCGCTATACGCTGCTGTTCGAGCGTTTCCTCAATCCGGAGCGCGTGTCGATGCCGGATTTCGACATCGATTTCTGCCAGGACGGCCGCGACCGCGTCATCGACTACGTCAAGCAGAAGTACGGTGCCGAATCGGTCTCCCAGATCGCGACCTTCGGCACGATGGCGGCCAAGGCGGTGGTGCGCGACGTCGGGCGCGTCCTCGACCTCCCGTACAGCTTTTGCGACGGCATCGCCAAGCTGATTCCGTTCCAACCGGGCCGCGCGGTGACGCTGAAGCGGCGCGGCAGCGACGCGCCGCCGAACGTCGTCTACGCGCGCGAGGTCGAGCCGCTGCTCAACGAGCGCGAGGCCGCCGAAGAGGAAGTGCGCGAGCTCCTGAGCCTCGCCGAGCAGCTCGAGGGTCTGCCGCGCAACGTCGGCATGCATGCCGGCGGCGTGCTGATCGCTCCCGGCAAGCTGACCGATTTCTGCCCGCTCTATACGCAGCCCGGCTCCGACGCGCTGGTTTCCCAGTTCGACAAGGACGACGTCGAGCTCGTCGGCCTAGTCAAGTTCGACTTTCTGGGACTGACGACGCTGACGATCCTCGACTGGACGCTGCGTTACATCCGCATGCTCGATCCCGCGTCGAAGTTGACGCTCGATGCGCTACCGCTGGACGACCCGCGCGCTTATGACATCTTCCGCAGCGGCAATACGACGGCGGTGTTCCAGTTCGAATCGCGCGGCATGCGGGAGCTCCTGCTGCAGGCGCCGCCGAAGCGCTTCGACGACGTGATCGCCCTGGTCGCCCTCTATCGTCCGGGGCCGATGGAGCTCATTCCCGACTATGTGCGGCGCAAGCAGGGCGCCGAGCGCTTCGAGTACGTCGACCCTCGCCTCGAGCCGATCCTGGCGCCGACGCATGGCGTGATGGTCTACCAGGAGCAGGTGATGCAGATTGCGCAGGTCATCGGCGGCTATACGCTGGGTGCCGCGGACCTGCTGCGCCGCGCGATGGGCAAGAAGCTTCCCGACGAAATGGCCAAGCACCGCCAGGGCTTCACCGCCGGCGCGATCGACCGCGGCCTGACTTCTTCCAAGGCGACGCAGCTTTTCGACCTTATGGAAAAGTTCGCCGGCTACGGCTTCAACAAGTCGCACGCGGCGGCGTACGCGCTGATCGCCTACCAGACCGCGTATTTCAAGGCGCATCATCCGGCCGCGTTCATGGCCGCGAACCTGTCGGCGATGATGGACGACACCGACAAGCTGCGCCAGTTCTACGACGACGCGACAGCGCTCGGCCTGTCGATCCTCCCGCCGGACGTCAACGCGTCGAATTACCGTTTCGAGCCGGTCGACGGCGAGCACATCCGCTACGGCCTGGGCGGGATCAAGGGTACCGGCCGGGCCGCCATCGAGGCGATCGTCGCGGCGCGCGCCGTGCGCCCGTTCACCGACCTGTTCGATTTTTGCCGCCGCGTCGACAAGCGCAGCGTCAATCGCCGCGCCGTCGAGGCGCTGATCCGTGCCGGCGCTTTCGATGCCATCGACACGAGGCGTGCAAGCCTGCTCGCGTCGGTTGGCGCCGCGCTCGATCACGGCGAGCGGGCCGAGCGCGCGGCCTCGCAAGTGTCGCTGTTCGGTGAGGAAGGCGCGGGGCCGGCGGCGCCGGCCTTGATCGCCGCGCGCGAGTGGTCGGAAGCCGAGCGGCTGGCGCAGGAGAAGGCGAGCCTCGGCTTCTACCTGTCGGGCCATCCGTATCATGCGCATGCGGCCGAGCTCTCCCGGCTGGTGCAGCAGCCGCTGGGAGCGCTGAAGCCCACGCAGACGCCGGTCCGCATCGCCGGGATCGTCGTGCAATTGCGCACGCAAACCTCGCGCCGCGGCAAGATGGCGTTCGTGACTCTCGACGACGGCCGCGACCAGCCGGAGATCGTCATCTTCAACGAAACCTTCGATGCCAATCGCCATCTGCTGCGCGAGGACGCGGTGCTGGTTGCCGAAGTGAAGGTGCAGCAGCGCGTCGGCGACGACGGCCAGGTCCAGGGTCTGCGCATCATCGCCGATGCCGTCTACGACCTCGCGGGCGCGCGGCGGAAATGGGCGCGCGCGCTGCGTCTTTCGTGCAACGGCTCGAGCTCGGCGCAGCGCCTGTTCGATCTGATCGAGCCGTTTCGCCGCGGACATTGTCCGGTGACGATCAACTACTCGAATCGGGCGAGCGGCGGCGACATCGAGCTCGGCAGCGACTGGCAGGTGAACCTGGACGAGCACCTGCTGACCGGTCTGCGCGAATGGCTGGCGCCGGAGAACGTGACCGTCGTCTACTAGGCGACTTCTCGCGCGACCGCCGCGCGCGCTTGATACCCTCGATGCTCGACGACATCATCGGTCGCTACCGGTCGTTTCTGCGCCTGCCGGACGTCGCACGGCTGCTCGCGACCGCATTGATAACGCGGCTGCCGATAGCCAGTCTGACGCTGGCGATGCTGATGCACGTGCGTGCCCTGACCGGATCGTTCGCGCAGGCTGGTCTCACCGTCGGCGTCGATCTCGCGGCGTCGGCGATCGCCGCTCCCGTGCTCGGTCGCATCATCGACCGCCGCGGACCGCGCGCGGTGATGCTCGTCACGGGCATCGTCTGCCCGCTGGCGCTGGTCTTCATATTGCTCGCGGACAAGCTGGCCCTGTCGGTCGCAGCCCTCGTGGCCGCCGCCGCGACCGCCGGCGCCTTCGCACCGCCGATCACGGTGTTGACGCGAACCGTGTGGCGCTATCGCTTCGACGATCCCTCCGAGCGCACGACCGCTTTCGCCCTCGATGCGGTGTTGATCGAGCTCGCTTTTACGCTCGGCCCGGTGCTCGTCGCCGTGCTGCTTGCAATCGCCTCGCCGCGCGTTGCATTCACCGCCGCCTTACTCCTGGTCGCGCTCGCCGTACCCGTGTTCGCGTTGTCCCCGGCGATGAAATACTGGCGTCACCAGCCGGGCGTCGAGCGGCGCCTGCTCGGACCCCTTGCCGATCCGCGCCTGCTTGCCGTCTACGCGGTGACGTTCCTGCTGATGTTTTCGCTGGGGCTGCTCGAGATCGGCTATGCCGGCTTTGCGACCGCCGCCGCAATGCCGGCGTTCGCGGGCATCCTGATCGCGATCAATTCGATCGGCAGCGGCGCCGGCGGCCTGCTTTATGGCGGCGCGCAGCTCGCCATGCCGGTCGAGCGGCAGCTGCCCCGATTGCTGTTGCTGGTCGTACTGCCGCTGGCGGCGCATACGGCGACGACCTCGCCGTGGCTGCTGGCGGCGCTGGCGCTGGTCGCCGGGATCGGCATCGCCCCGGCGCTGACGGTGGTGATGCTCCTGATCAGCGCCAACGCGCCGTCGCGCTATGCGACCGAGGCGTTCACCTGGTCGACGACTTTCCTGGTCGGCGGTCTCGGCACCGGCCATGCGCTGGGTGGCAGGATCGTCGAAGGCCACGGCGCGCGCGCCGTGTTCGCCGTCGCGGCGGGCGCCGCCGCGGCGGCGGCGATCAGCGCGCTGGGCGTCCGCCAGCGCAAGCGAAAGCCGGTCCCTCCCGATCGCTAGTCGGCCGTTTTCGGATCGCGCCCGAAAGGGCGGATCCCTTGCGGTCAAGCCCGCCGTTGCGGTTAAGTCTTGCGAGAGCGCGTGCGAGCAGCCTTCCGGGCCGCGGCCGAACGCGCCGCCGGGCCGCGTTTTCTGGCTGCCGCCTTGGCATGCCGCGACAGCGCAGTCGGGCTCGCGGCACTGCTGCCTTCGCGCTTCAGCGCGTCGGTCGTCGCCCTCGATCGCCGTGGCGAAACACTGGCGGTCTTGTGCGCGCCGGCGGCGTTGGCCAGCTTCGCGCTGCGGCGAGTCTTTGCCGGCGCCTTGCCCTTGGCGGGCGGCTTGAGCGCAACGCCCGCACGGCGCGCCTTCGACAAGCCGATGGCGATGGCCTGCTTCGCCGACCGGGCTCCGTGCTTGCCTTCGCGCACGTGCTCCATCTCCTCGCGGACGAACTCGCCGGCCTGCGTGCTCGGCGCCTTGCCTTCGCGCTTGTCTTCGGCCGCGCGTTTCAGTGTTTTCCGTTCAGGCATGGGTTTCTCCTTCGCATCGAGTCGGGATCGAGTAAAGCTTACAAGCGGCAGCAATAGTTGCCGCCGGCGCGAGGCGGCACGGGCGCGGCGCCAGGGCTGTTCAGCCGCGCTTGCAGGCGGAGTGGCCGCAACCGCAACCACCCTGCGAGGCCGACTTGCTCCCGGCGTTTTGCTCGCAATACTCCGAGCAATACTTCTTGCCCGGAGCGACATCGCACATGCATCCCGGATGCGCGCACTTGCTGTAGCTCGCCGATCCCATTGAACCTTGCATTTGCGCCATCGCTCGTCTCCTGTAAAAAACGCGCATCGAATCTCGCCCGAAACAGCGGCAGCAAAAAACGTTCCGGGATCGAGGTCCGCCTCGCCGGCGCGGCGTTCCGCGCCGGGAGAAGCGCGTCACGGAAGGGTGCGGCGGTCCGCGGCCCTAGTGGACGCGCTCGAGCTTGTAGACGAAATGCTTGGTGTCACCGAAAAAGGACCAGCGGAAATACTTCTCGTGGTAGAAAAGCTTGACCTTCGCGTTGGCCGCGATCGCTTCGTCGATATCCTTGCGAACTGCATCATCGCCGTCGCGCACGCTGAAGTCCCACAGCCGCGTGGCCGTCCCTGTGCCCAACGTCGGATCCTGCTGCAGGAAGCCGAAGTCGAGCGTTCCCTCCCAGGTCTTGAACACGTAGCCCGAGCGGGACAGCTTGATCACCTGTCCGACGCGGTAGCCGTCGCTGTAGTCGGCGCCAAAGGCGATCCAGGCCGCGCCGATGACGACGGCGACAAAGACGAGGAGTGCGACGAGTTTTTTCATCGGCGGATCGGACGAGAGATCGACCAAGTGTAGCCCGGATGCCCCGCCCGAGGATACGCGGAGCCCGGGCTACAATGGCCGCCTCCGACCAGCGACTGCGCCAGCGATGCCTAACGCCGTTCCCGCCGTCATGCACTACGTCGTCGCGCGCGAGCCGGGGCCGCCCGAGGTGCTGACCCTCGCCGAGACGACCACGCCCGCCCCGAAGCCCGGAGAGGTGCTGATCGAGGTCGCCTACGCCGGCATCAACCGCCCCGACTGCATCCAGCGCGCGGGACACTATCCGCCGCCTCCCGATGCCTCGCCGATCATCGGGCTGGAGGTGGCGGGCACCGTCGTCGCGCTGGGCGACGGCGTCACCGAATGTCGCCTCGGCGACCAGGTCTGCGCGCTGGCGCCGGGCGGCGGCTACGCCGAGTACTGCGCGACGCCGGCGGCGTGGTGCCTGCCGTATCCGGAAGGACTGTCCGCGCTCGAGGCGGCGAGCCTGCCGGAGAACTACTTCACCGTCTGGAACAACCTGGTCGACCGCGTTCATCTCAAGTCGGGCGAAACGGTACTGATCCACGGCGGCTCGGGCGGCATCGGACTGGCGGCGATCCAGCTCGCGCACGCTATCGGCACCATCACCATCACGACCGTCGGCAGCGACGACAAGGCGGCATTCTGCAAGACGATGGGCGCCGACCACGCGATCAACTACCGGCAGCAGGACTTTGCCGTCGAAGTCGCCACGCTTACCGCCAAGCGCGGCGTCGACGTCATCCTCGATATCGTCGGTGGCGACTACATCGAGAAGAATCTCAAGTGCCTGGCGCTGGAAGGCAGGATGGCGATCATCGCGTTCCTGCAGGGCAGCAAGGTCACCGTCGACTGGCGCCACATCATGATGAAGCGGCTGACCGTCACCGGCTCGACCTTGCG
>DASYJB010000218.1:0-4757 GCA_035996965.1 Casimicrobiaceae bacterium
CGACTACATCGAGAAGAATCTCAAGTGCCTGGCGCTGGAAGGCAGGATGGCGATCATCGCGTTCCTGCAGGGCAGCAAGGTCACCGTCGACTGGCGCCACATCATGATGAAGCGGCTGACCGTCACCGGCTCGACCTTGCGCGCGAGCCCGCCGGCGAGGAAGGCCGCGCTGGCGCGTTCAATGCGCGAGAAGGTCTGGCCGCTGTTTGCCGCGCGCAAGTTGAAGGCGGTGATTCATAGCGTCTTCCCGTTGGCCGAAGCGGCGGCCGCGCACCGGCTGATGGAATCCAGCGCCCACATCGGCAAGATCATGCTGGCCGTGCGGCCGTAACGGCGCAAGCGGCTTTCAAGCGGGGCCGGCGCGAGCGTCTGCCGTCGCGTCAGTAGGTCGCCCGGCCGCCCGACAGGTCGAACACCGCGCCGGTAGAGAACGAACAATCGGCGGTGCAAAGCCAGGCGACCAGCGCGGCGATTTCGTCGACCGTCCCGAAGCGCCCGAGCGGAATCTTCGACAGCATGAAATCGATGTGCTGCTGCGTCATCTGATCGAAGATCGCCGTTTTGACCGCCGCAGGCGTCACGCAGTTGACGCGCACGCCGGATTTGGCGAGCTCCTTGCCGAGCGACTTGGTCAGGCCGATGACCGCGGCCTTCGACGCGCTGTACGCGCTTGCGTTGGGATTGCCTTCCTTGCCGGCCACCGAGGCGATGTTGACGATGCGTCCGTAGTTCCGCGCGAGCATCAGCGGAATGACCGCCCGGTTGCAGTGGAAAACGCCGTTCAGGTTGACGTCGATCACCTGGCGCCAGGCATCGACGGGGTACTCCCAGGTCGTCGTGTTCGGGCCGGTGATCCCGGCCGAGCAGACGAGGGCGTCGATGCGTCCCAGCGCCGCCGCCGTCGCCTGCGCCGCGGCGGCGACGCCGTCGGCGTCGGCCACGTCCACCTTGCGTATATCGGCACCCTGCCCCAGCGTCGCCGCAGCTTGTTCCAGCGCGGTCGCATCGCGGTCCCACAGGCTCACTCGTCCGCCGCTGGCCAGGAGGCGCTGCGCGACGGCAAGCCCGATGCCGGTCGCGCCGCCGCTGATGACGGCGACCTGGCCATCGAAGTCCAGTCGATTCATTGCTGCGCGCCCGTTCTAGCTCGTCGCCAATCCTAGCACGCGCTGGCATCGCGCCGCGCGAGCGGAAAAGGGAACCGAAGCCACTGCCGCTCGGCCCTTGCCTGGCCCTCTCGAACGATTCCTACACGCAAATCGGACGGTGGCTGATACCGCAGGCCGCGGCGCGAGCCGATACTTGTTTGGTGCTCAGGATGACCGGCAGTCCGCTGCGCCGGTGAATTGGATTTACGTTTCAACGACCGACGAGGAGATAGTGATGGAAGAAAGCCAATTGCGATCCGCGCCATACAATCCGAAGATCGAAAATGCCGCTCAGCAGGCGCACCAGAACGTCGACCGTGTCGCCGACAAGGCCGTGTCCGGCGTCGGGCGGGCCAGCGACTCGGCACACCGCGCCGTCAATACGACCGCGGACAAGGCGGCGTCCGCCGCGGAGTGGGCAAGCCAGGTGCCGGAGAAGGCCCGCCGTGCGCAGGGCGCGATGACGGAGGCGGCATGCAATACGATCCGGTCGCGGCCGCTGACGACGGTATTCAGCGCGCTCGCGGCTGGCTACGTGCTCGGACGCATCGCCCGCTGGTAGGCGCAGCCGGTTCGGCCCCGCCGCGCCTTGGCGCGGTGCGGCCCATGACGGTTGAGCGACGGCGCTGCGCGCGCAGCGCCGTCCGCTTGTTTCAGGCAGGCGCCGCAGGTCTGTGCAATACGCCGGCGGAGTCGACAGCCAGATACGCAACGCCCTCGCGGGCAAGGAAAGCCTCGGCCTCGCCCTCGAAAAGCATCGCAATCGTCGCGCAGGTTCCGGCAAGCACGCACAGGGGTGCTAAGACGCTGACCGACTGCCAGCCCGTGACCGGAAGCCCCAAGCGGGCGTCGATGATGTGGCAATAGCGGCGTCCGCCGGCGTCGAAAAACCGCTGGTAGTCGCCGCTGGTCGCCACCGCTCCGCCGTCGATTTCCACCGTCGCCATCACCGCATCCGCTTGACGCGGATGCGAAATGCCCACGCGCCAGGGCGATCCATCCTGCTGCGGACCCGCGGCGCGGACGTCGCCGCCCAGATTTGCGAGCGCGTGCAGCGCGCCGCGGTCGTGGCAGATCGTCGCCATCCGGTCCGCCGCGTATTCTTTGCCGATGCCGCCGAAATCGATCTCCATCCCGCGTCGCGGCAGACGCACGCTCCGGCGGCTCCATTCGACACAAGGCCAGTCGATCAGCGCGGTCGCCGCCGCGATTTCGTCCTGGTCCGGCAGTCGCGGCGGTGAACGGCGAAAATCCCAGGCGCGGCGAAGCACGCCGGAGGTGATGTCGAAGCGGCCCGCGCTCAGGCGATGGCAGTGATCGGCATAGCCCAGCAATGCGTAGGTCTCGCCATCGATCGAGACCGCCGCGCCGCCCGCGGCGCGATTGATCCGCGCGGTCACGCTGTCGTCGCGATAGCGCGAATACTTCGCCTCGATGCGCCGCACATCGGCTATCGCGGTATCGGCCAGCGTGCGCGCGCGGCTCTCGTCGTCGTGCCAGATCTGCAGCTCGTTCGGCGAGGCCATCGCGTCAAAGCCGAAGCGGAATAGCGGCATCGCGTAACTATGCCCGAGGCTTGGCCGCCGCGGTCGAATCGCGCCGCTTTAGAACGTCTTGCTGATGCCCGTCTGGATCCAGCGCGCCGACAGCGGCTCGAGCCCGGGGCTGCCGCCGGCGGGTCGCCAGTCCGAGCGCTGCCGGTAGAACTCGACTTTGACATCGATTTGCCAGCCGCCGGGCAGCAGCTTGGCGACAGTGACTCCCGGATTCAGCGCGCCGAACGCCGACAGCCGTGTATCGGCCGTATACGGCTCGCCAAACGAAAATCCCTGCGGGAACGGCGGGTCGAAATAGAAATCCGCAGCTGCCTGCGTGTAGTAGCGCAACCCGGGTCTTATCGACCAGCCGTCAGGCAGCGGCTGGTGCCAGGCCGCGTCGACCGTGTGCGAATCGCTGCCGAACGAATCGCGCGCATAGCGATAAGACAGCGACAGCGTCGCATCGGATCGGGGCAGGTGCTCGTTGTACCGCGTCAGCCAGGCGAGGATGCGCCTGCCGTGGGGACGGGTGTCGAGCGTCTTGTACGGATCGGAATAATAGCCGTGTCCTGCCGACCAGGTCAGGTTCGACTGAACGATCGCTTCGGGCGACAGCGCCTGGGTTACGCCGAGCATCAGGTCGACGGTGCGCCTGTGCTTGCCTTCGGCGACGCCGTTCGTGCTGTTGATATCGTCGCTCGCGCCGCCGATGCCGAACGCGTAGGTGCGATTGCGGTCGTCGCTCGATACGCGGACGTCCAGCGAAAGCGCGCGAGAAAGATAATCGCGTTCGGACGAAATCGCGGCGCCGACGCCGACCGCGGCGCCGTCGAAGTACCTGGTGAGCTTGACGTCGCCCGCAGTGCGATAGTCGGTCACGCCGCCCTTGCCCGACGCGCCGGAAAGCGTGTTGTGATACAGCGGCGATGCGCCCGAGATGCCGTCGTAGACCAGCGAGCCTTCGGCGGCGAGCGAGTCGGAAAGCGGCTTGCGCAGATACAGCGAGGGACTGTGCACGTGGATGCGGTCCGCACCGGGCTGCCAGTCGCGGTAGTCGACGTACTTGAGCGCGACGAGACCCTGGTCCGGCGCGGTCTGCGCCAGCGCCGACGCCGGCATGACGCCCGGGAGCGCGAGCGCGGCCGCGAGCAGAGCGCCGGCGGAACCCGCCGGCGCGGTCAGGCGTGGGCCGGTGTCCTCGTCTTCAGTTACAGCCACAGCCCCCGCCGCCGACGCCGTAGCCTCCGCTACCGGCTTCCTTGCTGGTGTAGATGTGATCGGCGAGCCGGGCATCGATCGGATCGGCGTCGAATTGCATCTCGGGCTTCGCGAGCTGCCCTTTTTCCCAGGGTTTCGGCGGCTGCAGTGTCGCGCAGCCGGACAGCAGCACGATCATCGCGATGCCGACCCAACGCCGCGGCGGCGGCGCCGGACGCGCCGAGAGATCCCACGATCGCATCAACGCGCAGCGAGCAAGGCCTGGATGCGCTGCTCGAGCGCCTCCTTGCGCTCGTCGTGAAAGCCTTGTTCGACCTCGACGACCTTGCCTCGCGAGTCGATCAGGTACGAGCTCGGCATCTCCCGCACCGCGTACGCCAGCGGCGTGGCGCCGGCTTTGTCGTAGGCGATGGCGAACTGCGCCGGGTTGCGCTCGAGGAAACGAGCGGCGTCGGCCGGGTTCTTGTCGACGTTGATCGCGACGATGGCCAAGCCACGACCGCCGTAGCGGCGCTGCATTTCATTCATCCATGGAAACGAGCGCCGGCAAGGCCCGCACCACGAAGCCCAGAAGTCGACGTACACCACCTGCCCGCGCAGCGCGTCCAGCGACACTGGCCCGCTGCGCGCGTCGCGCAGCGCGAACGCGGGCGCCGGGTCGCCGACGCCGACGGCAATCGCAGCTGTGGCGACGACGGCGAGCGCGACGGCAAGCGCGGCACGGAGTATCGCCGGCGCGCCGAGCGTCGCCGTCTCAACGTCGCCTGCCAGGGCGCGCGACCGTTCTACTGGCACGCCGTCCCGGGGCTCTGAAGGATTTGGCGGGTGATGGTCTTGGTCTGCGTCACCCCAT
>DASYJB010000219.1:0-4342 GCA_035996965.1 Casimicrobiaceae bacterium
TGCGCGTGGACATGGCTTGCCTCACCCGGACGTCTTCCGCACAATAGCCGGGCGCCGACATTCTGCACCTCGGTCCCGCGACCGGTACCGGTCGATTTCCGCTCGCGCCGGGCCGGAAGCAACGAACAATGCGACCTAGTATAAATCAAAACACGGTCCGACTCTCGCTGCCGGAACTGCGCAATCTCGGCACCATCCTGCGGATACTGCTCGCGGTCAACGCAATCGTGCTCGTCGCGGCGCTGCTGCGTGAAACGCGCTGGGCGGCGCTATGGGCGACCTGGCTCGAGATGATGTCGATCGTCGAGCCGCAGTTGCTGCTGCAGCTGCTGGTCCTGTACGCCTTCGCTCCGCAGCTCTCCCGCCTGCCGTATCGCAGCGGCGCGATCGTCGTGCTTCTGCTGACGCTCGCCGTCGCGCTGGCATTCAATACCGCCGTCGCCGCGCTGGTCGAGGATGTTGCCGCCAGCGCGATGTTGCGCGACGTCGTCTTTTCGATGCTGATCGCCGCTGCGCTGCTCGTCTACTTTCAGCTTCGCGCCAAGGCGCTCTCGCCCGCGATCACCGAGGCTCGGCTGCAGGCGCTTCAGGCCCGCATCCGGCCGCACTTCCTGTTCAACAGCATCAACGCCGTGCTCTCGCAGATGCGCACCGACCCGCGCCGCGCCGAAACCGCGCTCGAGGACCTGGCGGATCTGTTCCGCGTGCTGATGCGCGACAACCGTCAGCTCGCGCCGTTGGAGAACGAAGTCGAGCTGTGCCGTCATTACCTCGACCTGGAAAAGCTGCGGCTGGGCGACCGACTGACCGTCGACTGGCACGTCGACAACATGCCGAAGGATGCGATGGTGCCGCCGCTGGTGCTCCAGCCTCTGCTCGAGAACGCCGTCTACCACGGCATCGAGCCGAGTAGCGCACCGGGGGTGATCGCGATTAATATCTTCTTGAGCCGTGGCGAGGTGCACGCGATCCTGCGCAATCCGTACCAGGCGGGTCCGGGGCGCGGCGGGGGCAACAAGATGGCCCTGGACAATATCCGCGAGCGGCTGGCGCTGCATTTCGATGCCGAGGCAAGTCTCGAGAATCGGCTGACCAGGGACAGCTACGAGGTGCATATACGCATGCCCTACCGCACGCAACAAAAACCGGACAAGCCGCGTGGCTGATGCTCCGCTGAAAGTGCTGATCGTCGACGACGAGGCGCCGGCGCGACGGCGGCTGCGCGAGCTGCTCGACGATTGCACGACAGCGCTGCCGCTGGTCGTCGTCGGCGAAGCGGCCAGCGGGCGCGAGGCCCTGACCTTGCTCGGCAGCACGCCGACCGACCTGGTCTTGAGCGACATCCACATGCCCGACATGGACGGTATCGAGCTGGCGCGGCACCTGCTCAAGCTGCCCGTGCCGCCGGTCCTGATCTTCACCACGGCCTATCACGAGCATGCGATCGCGGCGTTCGAGGTGCACGCCGTCGACTACCTGGTCAAACCGGTCCGCGTGCAGCGCCTGCTCGCCGCGTTGCAGCAGGTGCCCCGGCTGCGGCCGCTGTCGGAGGGGAAGCTCGATCGGCTGCCTGCCGCGGCGCGCCGCTTCCTGTCGGTGACCGAGCGATCGCGGGTCGTGCTGGTGGCCATCGAGGAAGTCGTCTATCTGAAGGCCGAGCTCAAATACATCACGATTCGGACCGCGGATCGCGAGTTCCTGCTCGAGGAGTCGCTGACCCGCCTCGAGGAAGAATTCGGGCAGCGCTTCGTTCGTGTCCATCGCAATTGCCTGGTCGCGCGCGAAGCGATCCGGGGATTCGAGCGCCGGGTCAGCGCCGACGGCGACGCGCACTGGGAAGTCCTGCTGCGCGGCGTCACCGAGGCGCTGCCGGTGTCGCGCCGGCAGCAATTCATCGTCCGCGAAATCGGCCGCGAGTCGTCGGCTTGAGCCGGCGACCCCGCGATCGAGCTCGCGGTCTGCCCGGGGCGCGGCCTGTCGTGGTTTAGACTGCCGGGCCCGCAACCTTTTTCCTCGACGCTCAAGATGGCCCCACGCACGCTGATTTGCGGATCGCTCGCCCGCGACACGATCATGGTGTTCCCCGACCGCTTTTCGCGGCACATCCTGCCCGACCAGACGCGCGTGCTGTCGGTGTCGTTCCAGATCGGCGAAATGCGCCAGGAATGGGGCGGATGCGCGGGCAACATCGCCTATAACCTTAAGGCGATCGGCGGCGAGCCCGTGGTGATGGCGACCGTCGGCGACGATGGCGGCGCTTACGAAGAGCGGCTGGCCTCACTCGGCATTGCGCGCGACGGCCTGCGGACGGTGGCCGGCACCTTCACCGCGCAGGCGTTCATCATCACCGATCTCGACGACAACCAGATCACGGCCTTTCATCCCGGCGCGATGAACCGCTCGGAGCTCAATGAGGTCGGCGACGTCGAGGGAATCGCGCTGGGCATCGTCGCTCCCGACGGCAAGGAAGGCATGCAATCGCATGTCCGCGGCTTTGCCGCCGCCGGGATTCCTTTCATCTTCGATCCCGGTCAGGGACTGCCGCTGTTCAGCGGCGACGAGCTGGCTTCGATGATAGCAGCGGCCGACTATGTCGCCGTCAACGATTACGAGGCGCGCCTGCTTTGCGAGCGCACCGGGCTCTCGCTGCAGGACATCTCCGCGCGCGTGCAAGCGCTGATCGTGACGCTCGGCGCCGACGGCTCGCGCATCTACAGCGGCGGCGGGCTGATCGACGTGCCTGCGGTCCGTCCGACGGCGCTCCTCGATCCGACCGGTTGCGGGGATGCCTACCGCGCCGGATTGTTGTATGGCATCGCGCACGACTGGGAGTGGCTGCGCACCGGGCGGCTCGCGACGCTTTTAGGGTCCGTCAAGATCGCCTCGCGCGGCGCGCAGAATCATGCACTCGACCGCGAGCGGCTGGCAGAGCTATACGACTCGAATTTTGGCGGCTCGCTCTGGTAGCGCGGCGCTCTACGACGGCCGCGCGCGCATCGACGCCGCTGCCGCGCCGCTGTTTTCGCCTGCTGCGCCTCAGCATCCACCTGCTACAGGGCGTCGCGACCACTGCGCTGGTCTTTCCGCTGATCGGAACGCGGCGCCGTCAGGCGCTCATCCGCCGCTGGAGCGCCGCGCTGCTGGCGATCCTCTGCGCCGAGCTGCGGATCAACGGATGGCCGGCGGGCGGGCTCCCCGGCAACGTGCTGATCGTCGCCAACCATATTTCCTGGCTCGACATATTCGTGCTCAACGCCGCGCAGCCGTCGCGCTTCGTCGCCAAGGCGGATCTTGCGCACTGGCCGCTGGTCGGTCGCCTGATCGCGGGTGTCGGTACGCTGTTCATCGAGCGCGGTCGTGGCCGCGACGCGCATCGGATCAATGATCGCGCCCGCGCGGCGCTCGCATCGGGTGACGTCATCGCGATCTTTCCGGAAGGGACGACCAGCGACGGCAGCGAGCTGTTGCCGTTTCACGGCTCGCTTCTGCAGCCGGTGATCGATGCGCGCGGTCATGTCCAGCCGATGGCGATACGCTACCGCGGCGGCGACGGCGCGCACAGCGACTCGGCCGCGTACGTCGGAGACATGAAGTTCTTGACGTCGTTGTGGCGCGTGCTGGGCGAGCGCCGGATGATCGTGCTGCTCGACCTTGCGCCGCCGCTCCGCGCCCACGGCCGCCACAGGCGCCATCTGGCGCGCGACGCCGAGGATGCTATCCGGAAGGTCTTGACGCCAGCGGCGAGCGGCCCGGCACCTGGAACAGCCGCCGGTCGTCAAGCCTGAGCGCGGTCAGGCAGCCGCCCCACAGGCAGCCCGAATCGAGCATCAGCACATTCGGCGCCAGCATCAGGTCGAGCGTCGACCAATGGCCGCAGAGCACGGTGACGCCGGCGGACTTTCGTTCCGGATGCGTGAACCACGGTGCGAATCCTGCGGGCGTGTGATCGGGTCCGCGCTTTTCGTGGAGCTCGATCGTGTCGTCGGCCGCGCAAAAGCGCAGGCGCGTGCAGGCGTTGACGACGACACGCAGACGGTCATAGCCGCGCAGCGTTTCGTCCCAGCGCGCCGGCTCATCGCCGTACAGGTCGCGCAGGAAGTCGTCGTGCCGGTCGGAGGCCAGCATCGCCTCGACCTCGCGCGAAAGCATCAGCGCGGTCGCCGGGGTCCATGATGGCAGCAGGCCGGCGTGCACCAGCAGCCATTCGTCCTCGAGCACGACCAGCGGCCGCGTGCGCAGCCACGCGAGCAGTTCGTCCCGGTCCGGCGCGTCGAGAATCCCGCCCAGCGTGTCGTCGTCATGCGCGCGGCGGTGACCGGCGGCGACGGTGAGCAGATGAAAG
>DASYJB010000220.1:0-3070 GCA_035996965.1 Casimicrobiaceae bacterium
CACGATGAGCCCGTTCCAGCACGGCGAGGTGTTCGTCACCGAGGACGGCGCCGAGACCGACCTGGACCTCGGCCATTACGAGCGCTTCACCGACGTCAAGATGGGCAAGCGCAACAATTTCACGACCGGCCAGATTTACGAAAGCGTGATCCGGAAGGAGCGGCGCGGCGACTATCTCGGCGGCACGGTCCAGGTGATTCCGCACATCACCGACGAGATCCAGAGCTGGATCGCCAACGGCGCCGGCGACGCGGAGGTCGCGGTGGTCGAGGTCGGCGGCACCGTCGGCGACATCGAGTCGCTGCCGTTCCTGGAGGCGATCCGCCAGCTCGGCATCAATCTGGGCCGCGAGAACGTCTGCTATATCCACCTGACCCTGGTGCCGTTCATCGCGACTGCCGGCGAAATGAAAACCAAGCCGACGCAGCATTCGGTCAAGGAGCTGCGCGAGATCGGTATCCAGCCCGACGTCGTCCTCTGTCGTGCCGACCGGCCGCTGCCCGAAGGGGACAGGCGCAAGATCGCGCTGTTCACCAACGTGCCGCGCGAGGCGGTGATTCCGGCGCTGGATACCGATTCAATCTACAAGATTCCGGCGGCGCTGCACGCCGAAGGCCTGGACGAGATCGTCTGCCGCAAGCTCAACCTGAGTCCGAAGCCGGCCGACCTGTCGGTGTGGACCAAGCTCGTCGACGCGCTGGTGAACCCCGAACACCGCGTCAACATCGCGATGGTCGGCAAATACGTCGACCTGACCGAGTCGTACAAGTCGCTGTCGGAAGCGCTGATCCATGCCGGCATCCACGCGCGGAGCCGGGTCGACATCCACTATGTCGACTCGGAAGCCGTCGAACGCGACGGCATCGATTGCCTGAAGGGCGTGGACGCGATACTGGTTCCGGGCGGCTTCGGCAAACGCGGCGTCGAAGGCAAGATCCGCGCGATTCGGTATGCGCGCGAGAACAAGGTGCCGTATCTGGGCATCTGCCTGGGCATGCAGCTCGCGGTGATCGAGCATGCGCGCCATCGGGCAGCGCTCGCCGACGCCAACAGCACCGAGTTCGACACGGACACGCCGCATCCGGTCGTCGCGCTGGTGACCGAATGGCAGAATCGCGACGGCACGATCGAGCAGCGCAGCGCGCAATCCGATCTCGGTGGAACGATGCGGCTCGGTGCGCAGCCGTGCGATGTTGCGCCCAATAGCCTCGCGCATCGCATCTACGGCGCGACGACGGTTTCTGAGCGACACCGCCACCGCTACGAAGTGAACAATCATTACCTGCCGCGCCTCGAAGCGACCGGCCTCGTCGTCGGTGCGCGCGCCAAGAGCCCGATCGCGGGCGACCTGTGTGAAATGATCGAGCTCGACGACCATCCGTGGTTTTTCGGCTGCCAGTACCATCCGGAATTCACGTCGAATCCGCGGCGCGGCCATCCGCTGTTCATCGCCTTCGTCAAGGCGGCGCTCGAACGGCAGCGCACCGCGCAAAGCGAAACGCCGCGCACGCGCGCGCAGCTAGTCGCTTAGGCCTCCTTGGACGATGACATGATGCTCGGCGACGCGTGTCGGCCTAAGCCTCGACTCGCCACGCGCGATCCCCGCTTCGCTACGCTCGCGGGGCCCCTCGCCGCGGGCTCGCGCGGCTAGTCCCGATGAATCTGTGCGGATTCGAGGTCGGGCTGAACCGGCCTCTGTTCCTCATTGCAGGGCCGTGCGTGGTCGAGTCGGAACAGCTGCAGATCGACGTCGCGGGACAGCTGAAGGAAATGTGCGCGGCATTGAGCATTCCATTCGTTTTCAAGTCGTCGTACGACAAGGCCAATCGCAGCGCGTCGCAATCGTTTCGCGGCCTCGGCATGCAGGAGGGCCTGCGCATCCTCGCCGAAGTCAGGCGGCAGATCGGCGTGCCGGTGCTGACCGACGTGCACGCCGAAGACGAAATCGCCGAGGCCGCCGCGGTCGTCGATGTGCTGCAGACGCCGGCCTTCCTCTGCCGCCAGACCGATTTCATCCACGCGGTCGCCGCGGCCGGCAAGCCCGTCAACATCAAGAAAGGCCAGTTCCTCGCCCCCGAGGACATGAAGAACGTCGTCGACAAGGCTCGCGAGGCCAGCGGGCGCGACAATATTCTCGTTTGCGAACGCGGCGCGAGCTTCGGTTATCACAACCTGGTCTCGGATATGCGCGCGCTCGCGATCATGCGCGCGACCGGCTGCCCGGTCGTGTTCGATGCAACCCATTCGGTGCAGCTTCCCGGCGGGCAGGGCGCGACCTCGGGCGGGCAACGGGAGTTCGTGCCGGTGCTGGCGCGTGCGGCAGTCGCCGCCGGCGTCGCCGGGGTGTTCATGGAAACGCACCCTGACCCGGCGCAGGCGCTGTCGGACGGTCCGAACGCGTGGCCGCTCGGACGCATGCGCGAATTGCTGACGACCCTGGTCGAGCTCGATGCGACCGTCAAGCGGCGGGGCTTCTCCGAAGCGTCGCTGCTGGCGGAGTGACCCATAGAAATCCAACAAAACAATCGGAATAGAGCATGAGCGCAATCGTCGATGTCATCGCCCGCGAGATTCTGGATTCGCGCGGCAACCCCACGATCGAGGCCGACGTGGTTCTCGAATCGGGCATCAGCGGGCGGGCAGCGGTTCCTTCGGGGGCGTCGACCGGGTCGAAGGAAGCGATCGAGCTGCGCGACGGCGACGCCGCGCGGTACGGCGGCAAGGGGGTGCAGAAGGCCGTCGAGCATGTCAACACCGAACTCTGCGAAGCGATCATCGGGCTCGACGCCTCCGAGCAGGCATTCATCGATCGCACGATGATCGATCTCGACGGCACCGACAACAAGGCGAGACTCGGCGCCAACGCGATACTCGCCGTCTCCTGCGCGGTGGCCAAGGCGGCGGCCGAGGAATCGACGCTGCCGCTGTACCGCTATCTGGGTGGCGCCGGTGAAATGGCGCTGCCGGTGCCGCTGATGAATGTGATCAACGGCGGCGCGCACGCGAACAACAGCATCGACATGCAGGAATTCATGCTGGTTCCGCTCGGTGCGCCGACATTCCGCGAGGC
>DASYJB010000221.1:0-18862 GCA_035996965.1 Casimicrobiaceae bacterium
CGATCTGGTGTGTGTCTCGGGTGGCTGGAATCCAGCGGTTCATCTTTATTCGCAGTCGCGCGGCAAGCTTCGCTATGACGATGCGCTGGCGACGTTCGTGCCGGACGCTTCGCCGCAGGCGATCGTCGCCGCCGGCGCGGCCAACGGCAAGCTCGACTTGAGCGCGGTCCTGGCCGATGGACATGCGACGGGTCTCGCCGCCGCCGCGCGCTCGGGCTTCACGGCTCGCACGGCGCAGTCCGCGCCCGCATCGGCCGCCGTGTCGACCGGACCGTTGCAAGCGCTGTGGTCGGTGCCCTCGCGCCGCAGCGCCAAGTGCTTTGTCGACTGGCAGAACGATGTGACCGTCGCCGATATCGCGCTCGCGGCGCGCGAAGGCTACCGCTCGGTCGAGCATCTGAAGCGCTACACGACCTTGGGCATGGGCACCGACCAGGGCAAGACCAGCAACATCGTCGGTCTTGCGCTGCTGGCCGCCGAGCTCGGCGTGACGATTCCCCAGGTCGGCACGACGACATTCCGCCCCCCGTACACGCCGGTGACGCTGGGCGCGCTGGCCGGGCACGAAGCCGGCGCGAACGTCGAGCCGACGCGGCGTTCGGCGATGCACGACTGGCACGTCGACCACGGCGCGCGCATGCTGAACGCCGGCCTGTGGAAGCGGCCGCATTCGTATCCGCGCCGTGGCGAATCGGAGGACGAGGCCGCCAACCGCGAAGCGAAGAACGTGCGCGCCAACGTGGGGCTGGTCGATGTATCGACGCTGGGCAAGATCGAGCTGCAGGGACGCGACGTCGCCGAGTTTCTCAATCGCGTCTATATCAATCGCTGGGACACACTGGCGGTCGGGCGCTGCCGCTACGGGGTCATGCTGCGCGACGACGGCATGGTGTTCGACGATGGCACGACCTCGCGACTGGCCGCGACGCATTACCTGATGACGACAACGACGCTGAACGCGGTCAACGTCATGCAGCATCTGGAATACCTGCTGCAGGTCGAATGGCCGGAGCTCGACGTATTCGCGACTTCGGTCACCGAGCAATGGGCGGCGGCAGCGCTGTCCGGCCCGATGTCGCGCCAGGTGCTCGCCGCGCTCGTATCGATTGACGTCTCCAACACTGCATTTCCGTTTCTTGCCGTCGGCGATTGCGAGCTCATTACCGGCGACGCCCGGATCCCGGCACGGTTGTTCCGGATGAGCTACTCGGGCGAGCTCGCCTACGAGATTCATGTGCCGGTCTCGCACGGCCGCGCGATGTGGGAAGCGGTCATGGCGGCGGGCGCGGCGTTCGGCATCATGCCCTACGGCACCGAGGCGATGAGCACCTTGCGCATCGAAAAGGGACACGTCGTCGTCGGACCCGAGGCCGACGGCCGCACGACCGCCGACGACCTGGGCATGGGCAAGCTCGTCAGCCCGGCGAAATGGTGCATCGGCAAGCCGCTGCTCGCGCGGCCGGCGCTGACCGTGCCCGAGCGCTGGCAGCTGGTCGGCCTGACCGCAATCGATGGGATGATTCCGCGCGGCGGCAAGCTGGTCGCCGATCCCGGACAAGCGACGCCGATCCCGATGCTCGGTCACATCAGCTCGTGGTGCTGGAGTCCGAACCTCGACGCGTCGATCGGGCTTGCGCTGCTCGAGCGCGGCCGCGCGCGGCACGGCGAAACCTTGTGGGCGGTCTCGCCGCTGGCGGACGCACGGGTCAAGGTGCGCGTCGGGCCACCGTGCTTCATCGATCCCGAAGGCGAGCGGCTGCGTGTCTGAATCGACCGATACATCGATCGGCTCGACGGCGCCGGGCCATTACGGCGCCGCAGGCTCGTCGGTTTTCTTGAGCGAAGCGACGATCGCCACCGCGTGGAACGTCCAGGGCGACGCCGCATCGTCGCCATTGCGCGCCGAAGTGCAGCGCATTGCAGGCGTCGCGCTGCCGAGTGCCGCCAATACGACCAGCCAGGGCGTAGGCGTGGTCGCGCTGTGGCTGGGACCTCAATCGTGGCTGCTGGTCGCCGCCGACGCTGGGCCACTCGGCAATTTTGCCGCCGCGCGCGACGCGTTGAATGCCGCCGGCGGCGCGCTGTTCGACGTTTCAGCCAGCCGCGTCGCCTACGTCGTCGACGGACCGCGAGCGGTGGACGTGCTGGCCGCCGGCTGCCCGCTCGACTTCGATCCGCGTATATCTGCCGCCGCGCCATGCCGGCAAAGCCTGTACGGACGTGTCCCCGCGTTGTTTTATCGGCAAGACGAAACGCCGGCTTGCACGGTGCTGGTGGCGAGAAGCTTCGCGCGTGACACCTGGGGATCGCTTTGCACGGCGGCCGCGCCTTACGGCTACACGGTGCGCGCGGCGTCGCGGTTCCCTGATCGATCACCGCCGCGATTCGCGCAGGGCGGCTAGCCGACGACGCCAGCGTGACTCAGATGGATGTTGGCGCACAGGCCGAAGGTCTTCTGAAAATCCAGCTTGACGCCGCCGGTCGCCTTGGTCGTCCCGCTGGCGACCTCGCCGAGCCGGTACTCGAACCCGTTGGGCAGATCGATCCGGGCGCGATGCTCGGCCCCGGTGACCGGGTTGCGGATCGGCTCGCCGACGGTTTCGATGATTCCCGGAACCAGCAGATGCGCGCGCCGCGCGTCGACGTCGACCTCGAACTCGATCGGCTTGAATAGCGGCTCGAGCTTGGTCGGACACATCGCCGAATAGACCCACCACATCGTCGCCGCGTCCTTCGTCTCCTTGCCGCTCATTACCGTCACCAGCGCATCGCGCTGCTTCGGGTTGGCGCGTTGGTCGATGATCAGCTGCATCGTGCCGTTGCCCTCGTGCACGGGCCCCGGCCACTTCCACGTCGCTGCGGCGTAGAGTCCGCCCAGCTCGACGTCGCCGAAACGCCCGTCGTCGAACCGGTAGGCGGACATCGCCTCGCAATTGCCGTGCGTCGGCAGTGCGTTGAACTGGCACGGGCAGCCGTACGAGCAGTTGCAGTTGCCGAACTCCCTGCCTTTTAGAAACCACTCGATCATCGCCATCTGAACTCGTCCTTTCGCAATCAGCCGATCGCCATCAGACCCAACCCGGCGCAGACCATCAGCAAACCGCCGACACGCCCGACCAGCGGGCCGGTCGGCGCCAGCTTTTCGACGAACACGAAAATGGCCAGCGCCGCCACCCAAAGCAGGTTCATGACGCCGAACGCGAATAGCAGCGCCATCAGCGCCCAGCAGCAGCCGATGCATTGTACGCCGTGCTGCAAGCCCATCAGCAGCGGGCCGAGCGTACCCGTACGGCGATGCCTGACCAGGAACTCGCCCGGACTGCGGCACTGGCTGAGGCAAGCCGTCTTCAATGGGGTGAATTGATAGACGCCGGCGATCACCAGCAGCGCCCCGGCGAAAACGGGGCTCTTGCCGGTCATCATCGCCGACAGCAGCTTCGTCGCGCTCAATGCCCATTGCGACGTCGTGGCGAGGACGCTGAATGCGCTCCAGGCGACCACATACCCGGCGGCGAACAGCGCCGCCGCGCGATGGTCGCGGCGGCGGGCAGGATCGCCCTGCATCCGCAACGCGTCGAACAGAAGCACCGTCGGCGCGGCGCTGGGAAGCATCATGCCGACCATCATCACCATCCACATCGCCAAGGTCGCTGCGAAATAGCCGGCCTCCCAAACGGGCGGAGGCATCGCCGCCATCGCGACCGCATCCATGTCCATTGCCGGCTGGGCGAGCACGATGTAAGCAAGGTACGCCCACGCCAGCGCGACGACAGCCGCCAGCGCGGCCAGGACGACCCAGCGATCGCGGCTCAGAACCTTGTCCATCAGCTCCAGGGAAACGGACTGCGGCTCACCGGATGCAGCTTGCCCGCGGCGTAGCGTGAAAACCGGAACGGCTCGAGCAACGCGGGCTTGGCACCGAGCAGTTCTTCGGCGACCAGCTTGCCGACGCCGATCATCTTGTAGCCGTGGTTCGAATCGGCGATCACATAGACGTTCTCGCGGAAGCGGTCGAATACCGGAAAGCTGTCGGGAGTAAAGCAGCCGATCCCGCCGGACGGCTCGTTGCGGTACACGCCGTGCTTGCCTTCGAAGCGCTTCTGGCAATGCGCGAGCGCCGAGGTCCACATGTCGGCGAAATTGTCGTCGACGACGAACTCCGGCGACTTCGGGCCGTACGGATCGACGCGCACCTCGTCGGCGTCGCGCTCGACCGTGGCCGGCATCGCCCCGCCCTGGACGCCGCCGAAGTGGAAGTCGGGCTTGTAGTACAGCCCCCACAGCTGATCGGTGATTACCCTTCCGTCGCGGTCCGAATACAGCGGCGCGTCCGTGTCGACATGGATCACCGGCGGCATCGCGCCGTCGTTGGTCTTCTGGAAATCCGGATCGACGCCCAGCGTGCCTTCCTGCAGCGCCATGTAGTGCCACATGCGCACGCCGTCATGCGTCGCGCCGTCGCGTCCCTTGACCGCGATCTGCTTCGGCAGGGCAAGCATGTTCCAGATCGAATTGATCCATGGGCCGACCGCGACGACGACCTGGTCGCAGGCGATCGTTCCGGCGTCGGTGTCGACCGCCCGGATCGCGCCGGAACCGCCGTCGCTGCGAAAGCCGGTCACCGCGACGCCGGTCACGATGTCGACGCCCAGCGCCCGCGTCTTGCGCTCGAGGCCGGCGAGCGAGGCCTGGTTGTTCGCATAGCCGCCGCGCTTTTCGTGCAACACCGATGTGATGTTCTTCGCCTGCCAGTCGTGGAGCAGACCCTGCATATAGCGAAGCGAATCGGCTTCGCCTTCGATGAACGTCGATTCGTAGCCGATCGCCTTCTGCTGCTCGTAGATCGTCGCGACCTGCGCGCGCATCACCTCGGGGCTGATCTGCATGTAGCCGACCGGGTGATAACTGTAGCTTTGCGCGTCGCTCTCCCAGACGCCGACCGAGTGCGCCATCAATTCGCGCATCGCCGGCTGATAGTAGTTGTTGCGCACGACACCGCAGGCGATGCCCGAGGCGCCGGCGCCGATACCCGTCTTGTCGAGCACGACGATACGCACGCCGCCCGCGCCGACGGTCTTGCCGATCGACTTGAGCTTTTGCGCGAGGTGCATCGACGTCGACAGGCCGTGGATGCCGGCGCCGATGATGACGTAATCCGCGCGGTCAGGGAGTCGAGGCATTGCGATTGTCCTTGGGTTGTAGTTTCAATCATCGATCATCGCGACATCGTTTGCCAGCCACCGCCCCGAAAGCGACGCCGTCTGACGCGAAGGCGACGCCGCGCCGTTCAGGTCGCGGGGGACAGGAGCTCGTCGATCAGCGCCGGCAACGCCGTCGCGTCGATCGGGAGTGCGGCCGCCAGCGCGGCGATACGCGAGCTCCGGCGCGGCCCCAGGACCGGCTCGGCCAGCTCGCGGTACTTGGCGCCGATTTCTTCGTCGGACAGCGGATGCTCGGCCCCGCCGCGCGCCTCGCCCGGCTCGGAGACGAGCGAGCGCCCGTCGGCCAGTCGGATGCGGACCCGCGCCCAGCGCTCCGCCGGAAAGCGGCGCGAGAATTCGTCGTCCTCGGTCAGCGAGAACGTGGCGAGCAGCCGCGCGACTCGCGGATCGCCGAGCCCGGTGGCGCCGATCTCCGCGGCGCCGACACGGCCGAACACAAGCGCCGCAGCCACCGGAAACGGCAGGCTGTATTGCGCCTCGTCGGTCGTCGCCGGCATACGGCACTGCGAGCCCAGGTCGATCGCTTCGCGGAAGCTTTCGATGCCGATCGCGACGATGTCCTCGGCGTCGAAGCGGTGCGCGCGCTTGAGCGAGAGCGCCGCTTCGACCGCCGGCTGGGCCCAGCGGCAGATCGGATAGGCCTTGAAATACTGCTCGCGGATGCGCCAACGCTGGCCCAGGTCGCTCCACATCGTCTTCACTTCGTCCGACTCGATTGTCAGCGCCGGCGCGCCGGTAAAACCTTCGCGCGCCAGCAGCGCGGCGGTCACGCCGGCGTGGGCGCCCCAGGCCGAGCCGTCCTTGAGCATCGTCGGCTGCGCGCAGACGCGCAGGATCTGGCCCCGCGGGCCCAGATATTCGGCAATCCCCAGCGCATCGCGCATGCGGCGCTCGTCGAAATCCATTAGCCGCCCGCCGAGCGCGGCACAGCCGAGCGCGTTCCACGCACCCGAGCAATGGTAATCGGACGTCGTCGCGTGCAGCGCGATGCCGGCCCGCGTCGCGAGCTCGTAGCCCAGCACCAGGCAGGCGACAAACTCGCGGCCGTCGATCCGCTTGCCCGCGCCAACGCCGCCGTCGACGTACGCGAGGAGCGCCGGCAGCAGCGCGACGCCCGCATGCCCCTTGGTCAGCACGTGCCCGTCGTGGGCATCGATCGCATCGATCGTCGCAGCGCCGGCGAATGCCGCGCCGGCAAGGCTGGCGCGCCGTCCGTCGAACAGGATCCGCGCCTCGCGATCCCGGCCGCACATCTGCGTCGACGCATAGGCATTGGCGATCGTCGCCGCGGGCGTGCGCGCGCCGGCCGCGGCGACGCCGATCAAGTCGAGGAGGCAACGCAGGGCCATCCGGACGACGTCGTCCGGCATTGCATCGAACTCGAGCTCGCGCGCCAGCGCGGCTGCGCCGGCAATGCGCGCCGTCTGCCGCGCCGGACGCGTGGCGAGTTCCGCCATCAGATCAAGCCATTGCTCTTCAGAAATCCCGAGGCCACTTCCTCGACCGTCTTCTTGTCGACGTCGACGCTGGCGTTGAGCTTGGCCATCGTTTCGTCGTTGAGCTTGGCGGCGAGCGCGTTCAACGGGTCGGCGATCTTCGGGTACTTGTCGAGAATTTCCTTGCGCACGACCGGGGTCAGGTTGTACCACGGTGCGTAGTGCTTGTCGTCTTTCAGCACGACGAAGTTGAACGCCGGGATGCGGCCGTCGGTGGCGAATACGACGCCGACGTCGACCTGGCGATCCTTCAAGGCTGAATAAACGAGCCCCGTGTCCATGCGCTTGACGTTGTCACGGTCGAACTCGAACCCGTACGCGGTCTGCCATCCGGGCAACCCATCGGGCCGCGCATAGAACTCCGCGTTCGACGCGAACGTGAGCTTGGCGCCGCCTTTGACTGCTTTGGCGAGATCGCTCATGGTCACGATGTTGAGCTTCTGCGCCTGATCGCGATTCATCGCGAAGCCGTACGTGTTGTTGACCTGCGACATGTTGAGCCAGACGAGGCCCTTCGCGCCGTCGACTTCCTTGATGCGCTTGTACGTCTCTTCGGCCGACGCGAACTTGTCGGTGATCTTGTTGAACACGCCTAGACCGGTACCCGTGTATTCCCAGTACACGTCGACCTGGCCGTTTTCCAGCGCCGCGCGCACCGCCGCGCTGCCCATGCCGGCCTTGCGATCCGGGTTGAAACCCTTGGCCTTCAGTAGCTCGACGGTCATCGCCGTCATGATCTGCTGTTCGGTGAATGACTTGCCGCCGACCACGATCGTCTGCGCCGCCGCGCTCAGGCTGAGCGCGGCCGCCAGAATCCCGCCGCAAAGTATGCCCATCGTCTTGTTCATCGTTCCTCCTGGATTTGCCTCAAGAATTCCGCAACGGATTGACGCCGCGCGGTACCAGCCAATACTGCGCCTGCCCGAACAGGAAATCCACGGCCACCGCGAGCAGCGCGGTCGGGATCGCACCGGCCAGCATCATGCCGTATTCCTGCAGGTCGATGCCGGTGAAGATCAGTTCGCCCAGCCCGCCGCCGCCGATCAGGAAAGCGATCGGCGCGGTGCCGACGTTGACGGCCATCGCCGTGCGTATGCCGGCGAAGATCACGAACAGCGCGTTCGGCAGCTCGACCCGGCGCAGGATCGCGCCGGGGCTCATGCCCATGCCTTGCGCCGCATCGACCAGGTGCCCTGGCACCGCCCGCAGTCCCGCATAGGTATTGCGCACGATAGGCAACAGCGTGGCGATCCACAGGCCGACGATCGCAGGCAGCGGCCCGATGCCGAGCAAGGTCATCATCAGTGCGAGCTTGCCCAAGGTCGGGATCGACGTCGCCATGTTGACTGCCTGGATCGTCGCTTCCGCATAACGCGCCATCGCCGGACGCGAAAGCCAGATGCCTAGGCTGATGCCGGTGATGATGGCCGCGCTGCCCGACACGGCGACCAGCACCAGATGCTGCCTGGTCAGATAGATGACGTCCTTGCGATAGCGCAGGATGTCGGTCCACAGTCCGGTTGCCACCAGCACCCAGACGATCGCGAGCGCAATGCCGGCCAGCACTGCATACGGCAGCAACGAACGTTGCGGCACCGTGGCGGTGGTCATCGCGGCAGCGCTCCGGGTCCATTCCCGTCGGCGGGCGCCGCAAGCCGCGCGGCGACTGCGTCGCGCGTGACCACGCCGACCAGACGCCCGCCCGCGTCGACGCAACGCAGAACGTCGACGCCCCGCTCGAGAAAGAGGGTGACGACGCGGCGCAGATCATCGCTCGGAGCGACCGCCGGCGCTCCCGGCGGAGCAACGGCGCCTGCTGCGCTCATCACTTCGCTGACGGCGATGCGCCGCAGGCGCTTCAACGTGCGGTCGCTGCCGACAAAGCCGGCGACGAAGTCGTTCGCGGGCCGGCCCAGCAGCTCGTCGGGCGCCGCGTACTGCTCGAGCCGGCCGGCGCGAAAGATCGCGATGCGATCGGCCATCTTCACCGCCTCGTCGATATCGTGGCTGACGAACAATACCGTCTTGCGGAGCGCCTTCTGCATGCGCAGGAACTCGTCCTGGATGACTTCGCGATTGACCGGGTCGACGGCGCCGAACGGCTCGTCCATCAGCAGCACCGGGGGATCGGCGGCGAGCGCGCGGGCGACGCCGACCCGCTGCGCCTGCCCGCCGGAGAGCTCATTCGGATACCGGTCGAGGAATTCCGCGGGCTCGAGCGCCAGCATCGCCAGCAATTCCTCGGCACGCCGGCGCATCCGGGAGCGATCCCAGTTCAGCAGACGCGGCACGACAGCGATGTTCTCGGCGACCGTCATATTGGGAAAAAGACCGATCTGCTGGATCACATAGCCGATCGTGCGGCGCAATTCGACCGGATTCGCGGCGCTGGTGTCGCGCCCGTCGATGAATACCTTGCCCGAGGTCGGCGCGACCAGCCGGTTGATCATGCGCAAGGTCGTGGTCTTGCCGCAGCCGGACGGTCCGAGCAGGACGCAGGTCTCGCCGGCGCCGACTTCGAAGCTGACGCGATCGACCGAAGCCGCGCCGCTGTGCGACGACGGGTAGACCTTGGTCAGCGCTTCGAGCCGGATCATGGTCGTCTTTCCATTGGCCGCGTCATCCGGTTCGCGCCGCAGCGCCCTTCGGCGTCAGACGCCGCTGCAGCCAGAGCAATGCATAGTCCGATACGATCGCGAGCAAGGCCAGCGCAAGCGCCCCGGTGATCAGCTGTCGCACGTCGGTCTGCGAGATCCCGCGCGAAATGAACGTCCCGAGCCCGCCTGCGCCGATGTACGCGGCGATCGCGGTCACCCCGATGTTGATGACCACGGCAATTCGCACGCCGGCGATGATCACCGGCAGCGCGATCGGGATTTCGACCCGCAGAAGGCGCTGCGAAGTCGACATGCCCATGCCGATCGCCGCCGAGCGCAGCGCGGGATCGACGTTGCGTATCGCGGTATAGGTGTTGCGCACGATCGGCAGCTGCGCGTAGAGCATCGCGGCGATCACCGCCGGCAGGTAGCCGATGCCCTGGCCGATCTTCGACAGCAGCGGAATCAGGACGCCGAACAATGCGATCGAAGGAATCGTCATCACGATCGAGCCCAGGTAAAGCACGGTGTCGGCGGTGCGCTGGCTCTGGGTGATCGCAATGCCCAGCGGGACCCCGGTCAGGATCGCAATGCCGACCGCGACGCCGACGATCGAGATGTGCTCGACCGTGCGCTCGCCGATGGCTGGCAGGTTGTGCAGAATGAACGCCAGGGTCTCCACGGCCATCCTCGAAAGCGGCTTGCGCGCCGTGCTGCAGGCTACTCCGCAGCATAGTGGGCGCGCCGGGAGGCAAGTGTTACAGATACGACCCGGGTTGGTCCATTGCGGACTTTGGCGCCACGGTTGGTGGGGCACGACACCGCCCGGGCCAAAGCGCCCGGGACGCCGGCCGGACGTCGCACCGGCGACAATCGGCGTCGCCTGGCGGCTGGTCGACGGCGAGCCGAGATGCGATAGTTGCGCCTTCACGCCCGGGGCTCGCCATGACCGCAACCGCAACGCAACGGCCTTCGAACTCGCTGCTGGAACGGCTCGATCAGGGGCCGGTGATCTGCGCCGAGGGCTACCTGTTCGAGCTCGAACGGCGCGGGTATCTTCAGGCCGGCGCCTTTGTGCCCGAGGTGGTCCTCGAGCATCCCGAAGTCGTCGCGCAGCTGCACCGCGATTTCGTCCATGCCGGGTCCGATGTGGTGGAAGCGCTTACCTACTACGCGCATCGCGAAAAGCTGCGCATTATCGGCCGCGAAAAGGACCTGGAGCCGATCAACCGGCGGGCGCTCGACATCGCCAAGACCGTAGCAGCCGAAAGCGGCGCCTTCTTCGCCGGCGACATCTGCAACACCAACGTGTACGATCCCGCCGACGCGGCGTCGCACAAGGCGGTGCGCGCGATGTTCGAGGAGCAGGTCGGCTGGGCGGTCGACGCCGGGGTCGATTTCATCATCGGCGAAACGTTTTCCTATGCGAAGGAAGCGCTGATCGCGCTCGACGTGGTCAAGCGCGCCGGGCAGACGGTCGTGATCACGCTGGCGATGCACCAGGCCGACGTGACGCGCGAGAACTGGGGCGTCGTCGACGCGTGCAAGCGGCTGGCCGACGCCGGCGCCGACGTCGTCGGCCTGAATTGCATCCGCGGCCCGGCGACGATGATGCCGCTGCTGCGCGAGATCCGTGCCGCGGTCAAGACGCACATCGCGGCGCTGCCCGTTCCCTACCGGACCAGCGAGCGAGAGCCCTCGTTCCAGTCGCTGCGCGATGCGCACTGGCACTACGAGGAAGGGACCCGGCCTTTTCCGGTCGCGCTCGACCCGTTCACCTGCAATCGCTTCGAGATCGCCGAGTTCGGCCGCGAGGCGCTGGCGCTGGACATCCGCTACCTCGGCGTTTGCTGCGGCGCCGGGCCGCACCACATTCGCGCGCTGGCCGAGGCGGTCGGCAAGCGTCCGCCGGGCAGCAAATATTCCGCCGACATGTCGAAGCACGCGTTCCTGGGTTCGCACGAACGCATCAAGAAGGTGCAGAAGGACTACGCGAATAAGCTCTAGCGATTCGGCTTGCGGTCGCGACGAACCAGCGACGCGGAGCGCTCGTCGCTCGGCTTGTGGCCGTAAACGGCGCGATAGCAGCGGCTGAAATGCGAGGCCGACGCAAATCCGCAGGCTACCGCCACGTCGAGAATGGGCTTGGCGGTTTGCAGCAACAATTCCCGCGCCCGGTCGAGCCGCAGCTCCAAATAGTGGTGGCTCGGGCTCGCGTGCAGGTATTTCGCGAACAGGCGCTCGAGCTGGCGTGGTGACAGGCCGACGTCGGCGGCGATTTGCTGCACGTCGCGCGGCTCGTCGGCCGTGCTTTCCATCAGGCCGATCGCCGCGATCAGCTTCTGGTTCGCAACACCCAGCCGGGCCTGGATCGCCATGCGCTGCCGATCCTGCGTCCCGCGGATCCGCGGATGGATGAATTGCTCGGACACGTCGTTGGCCAGCGCGCGGCCGTTGCGGTCGGTGATCAGCTGCAGCATCATGTCCAGCCCGGCAGTTCCGCCCGAGCACGTGTATCGGCTGCCGTCGACGACGAAGATATCGGTCGTCGTGCGCACGCGAGGAAACTGCTCGCCGAACGCCGCCAGATTTTCCCAATGCAACGCACAGCGGCGGCCGTCGAGCAATCCGGCGTGCGCCAGTGCGTAGGCACCAAGGCTGATCCCGCCGACCGATGCGCCGCTGCGCACGAGGCCGCGCAGCCACTGGGCGAGCGCCTTGTCGCCCGCGCCGGCATCGGGCGTGCCGGCGCAGACCAGCAGCAGATCGAGGACGGCATCGTCGCGGATCGACGCGGCGGCCGCGACATCGATGCCGTTGCTTGCACGCACCGGATCGCCGTCGTGCGAAAACAGCTGCCAGTCGAAGAGCTTCTCGGCGGACAGCCGATTGGCTGCGCGCAGCGGCTCGATCGCGGCAGCGAAAGCCATCATCGGAAAATCGGGAACCAGATAGAACCCGACCGCGTACGGCCGCGTGCCGCCGCGTGGCGGCGTGGCGCGCGTTGGCCGGATATCGGCGCCGATCCGCGGCGCCTTCGTCGGAGACGGCATCGGTCGATGTTACCGCGCCGCCGCTGACCGGTCGACGCTACGCGATCGCTCCCGCGGCCTGGAGCCGCCGGATCAGCGTCTTCTGGAAGTTGTGCGTCGTGTCTTCCAGCGCCGCCGAGAAGACCCCGCCGTTCATCACCGGCGACCGCCGGCCGATCTGCAAGCGCTCGACGATCGCAATGTCCTCGCCATTGATCGAATGGCGGCGGTCGACGCAATCCTGACGGGCCGCGGCGAACTGCGGCTGCAGCGCCTCATCGCCGACATAGAAGAACTCGAAGCGCTCCAGCGTGCGATCGAACGATTGCGGCTGGAGGATGAACGCGTAGCAGTGATCGTACAGGCAGCCGATCATCACGTTGGGAAACAACGCTACGTACTCGGCGATGCTGCGCCCCTCCGGCGCGACGCCTGGAAAGCCCGGCAGAGGAAACTCTCCCACCGCCGGCGGCGCGTAGCTCGAGCTGCCGACGCCGGAAAAGAGCCCGTCGCCGATGATCTGGAACGAGTAGTCGACCGCCGAATAGCTGTTGAGTTTCGGATGCACCGACGGCAGGTGGTAGCGCTCGCAGAAATTCTCGACGACCAGCTTCCAGTTGGCGCGAATCTCGAACCTGAGGCTCCCATCATGGCGCAACATCGACAAGTCGCGATCGTCCCAACGCTCGGCGAGAGGGCGCACGTATTCTGCCAGCGGCGGCGCATTGCCGAGGACATTGACGAACACCAGCTGGTGCCAGCTCTCGCAACGAATCGGCTTGAGGCCCAGCGCGACGTCGTCGAATCGATCGTCCGGACAATGGGCTTCGCCGCAGAACCACGGCCGGCGCTGCAACGTGCCGTCGAGACCGTAGGTCCACGCGTGGTAGGGGCAGGTGATTCCGCCGCGCGTGTTCCTGGGCTCGGCGACCAGCTGCACGCCGCGATGGCTGCACACGTTATGGAACGCGCGAATGGCGCCGTCGCGATCGCGCAGCAGCAGCAGCGGGATGCCGCCGAAATCGTAGGGCAGCAGGTCGCCGGGATTCGGAAGATCGCCGGCGACGCCGACGCATACCCAAGTGCCGGCGAGCACGCGGTCGCGCTCGAGCTCGAAAAAGTCAGGGCTGATATAAAGCTCGCGCGGCAGGCCGATCGCGCTCGCCGTCGGGCGGTTCAAGCGCGTGACCACGTCGGCGCTGATCCAGCGCGCAGCGGCAAAATCGGACATCGGCGACTCCGGTGCGAGGCAAACTGCCCCGCCCCGAGTCTAGCCAAGGCGCCCCGCCGAGCCCGTCCGACGTGCGACGCCGAAAGCGACGTTTGCGACGCCTTATCCCGTGCAACCGCGTCGCTACCCCGATGCGCTCTTCCTGTGCACCTTGGTCTTCGCCCGGGCGAAATACTCGTCGAAATACTTCATGACCTCGTCGACGTGCTTGGGCGTATCGGACGGCCTTACTTCGTGCTCTGACGCGCCGTTGTCAGCGCACCACACACGGGAATCGCTGACGACTGCGCCTTTCGCCTTTTTCGCCGCTTGCAGGTCTTCCAGATAGATGTAGCAACGAACGACCGGCTCGGGCTTGTCCCAGTCGATCACGGCCTTGTCGTTCTTGCGGAATCCCCGCTTCTCGAGGGCGGCCATCACATCCAGGAAGCGGTGAAATGCGCGATCGTCGTATTTCGGATCGTTGCGCCAGAATTGCGTACTGAGCAGCAGCTTGTTGCCGTCGGAATCAGCAAGGTACAGGTAAGGACCGACCGTTCTTTGTTCCTGCTCGGCGGTATTGGCCGGCTGGGCCAAAGCGCCTTCAGCCAGGACGACGGCAATGACGAGCCCAAGCAGTGATTTGAACATACGAGGCTCCGATTCCTTCAGGTCGCGGCGGGTGCCGACGCCGCGGGATGTCGCTTACCGGCGATACGATGATCGAGCGGTGACTATGCAACGGTCTTCGTCTTCGTTGCGGAAATCGTTGCACTTGTCGCGCGCCGCCTCGTAGGCGTCTTCCGCGCGTTCTTCCGCCGACTCGCTGCGCATTTCGCGGCGCTTATAGGTAACGCGCGCCTCGTTCATCCGGGCGTTATACGCCGCCCGCGCTTGCTCGCGACACGCCTCGCGCTGCGCGGCTGGGCCGCTCGCGCAGCTTGTGCGCGCCGCGTCATAGTCGCGGTCATGCCGGTCGCGGGCGTTGCGCCAATCCGCGCGCACGCGCGCCGCGGCGTCCGATATCTTCTCTCCGCCGCGCTCGACGTCCTTCCCGGCACCCTGCATCGTATTGCAGGCGGCCAGCCCGATCGCGCAGGTCGTTGCCAAAACCAGCTGAGTCCATGCATTCATGTTGAGGTTGCTCCTGAGTGTTCGTAACAAGGACCGTTTGCATCGGCCCCGCGTTGCGTCCTCGGCAGCCTCCCGAAAAGCCGGCCACGGACTCGTGAAACCCGAAAATAACCGAGCGCCCGATTCCAAAAAATAGGACGGTCTCTGAATCGGATGTAGGAGTCGGAGTCAGGGGCGGGGGCGTCCGCCCTGAAGCGCAGGCGGCAAGCGCGTCCCTTGGTGAATCAGAACACCAGCGTGCCCAAGAACACGCCGAAGATCAGGACGATGAGGAAGATGGCCAGCGCGATGAAGAACAGGATCTTGGCGATGCCCCTGAAGCTTGCTGCAGCGCCGGTGTAGCCGAAGAAACCGGCGACGAGGGAAATCAGGAAAAAGATCAGCGCCCATTTCAGCATGGAGAATTCCCTGGCGCGCGCTGACTAACCGGCCGGTGTGGCCGGACTAGCCAGCGCCGGGAGAGTTTTCATCGACGCGCATCTCAGCGACGACTGAGCAGCGCGCCCGCCAGGAAACCGACAGCAGCCGCGACACCGACCATCTGCCAGGGATTGTCACTGACATAGTCATCGGCAACATGCCTCGCGGCTCGCGCGCGGCTGATCGCATCCTCCTGCAGATCCTGCACCGCGTCGGTGGCGGAACGCAGCCTGGCTTCCACTTGCGAGAACAAGCTGCTCGCCTTCTCCCCGGTTTCCTTGGCGGCTTTTCCCAGCATCGATTCGACTTCCGATAGCTGGTCGCGGACATCCCGCGCCCTCGGAATACGATTGCGACGCGATCCGGTAGCGCTCATTTTTGCCTCCTCAGTCGAGAACCGCGTGGCGAATCACGCATTGCTGCTACTTGTTTTCATCTTGCTTGACCTGCCCCTTGCGTGCTCCTTTGTCTTCCCCCTTGCCCTGCGGTTCACCCCTGGCTTCGTGCGGTGCGCCCTTGTTCTCGCCGCCCCTCGCTTGCGGAGCGCGATTCTCCGCGCCACCGCCTTGCGGTCCAGCTTGCGCCGACCTGGCTGGCGGGCTCTGGGGGCCCTGGGCTTGCGGCGGGCCTGCATTGGTGCGCATCCGTTCCTGCGGGGCGTTTTGCCGCCCCTGCGTTTGCGCCGCTGACTGCGGGGGACGCCCCTGCGCCTGCGTCGATTGCTGCTGTTGCTGTTGCTGTTGCTGTTGCTGTTGCTGCTGCTGTTGCTGTGGCTGGCGTTCTTGCTGCTGCCGCTGGCGATTCATCTGTTGACGCTGTTGTTGTTCGGCTTGTGCCGCCGATCCCTGCTGCACCGGCTGTTGCGTCTGGTTGCGGGCCCGCGGGGCATTGCCCTGCGGCTGGAGCTGTTGCTGACCTTGTTGTTGGCCTTGTTGTTGCCCCTGTTGTTGGCCTCGTGCCTGGCCTTGGGCAGCCCGCTGCTGAAAGTGTTGTTGAGCCACGGCCTCGCGAGGCTGATAGCGGTAATTCTGCGATCGAATCACCTGTTGTTGCTCGACGGCACGAGGATAGCGACTGCCGGAATATTGCCGCTGGTAAACCGGTAACGGCGCGGCGGCGGGGACGGACTGGCGATCCCACCGGTCCCATCCGGTCCGACGCTGCTCCCAAGTATGCCCCCAATGCTCACCCCAGCGCGGCGCCGAGTCGCGATACCAGCTCCGAAAATAAATCGGCGGTGCCCGGTAATAGCGCACTGGAACGAGTAGCAGGAATTGGGGCACGTAATCCGGCGCGACCAGTTGCCACGGCCCGTTGTACCAGTCGCTCGCATACCAGTTGTCTCCCCAGTAGACCCAGTAGAGGCCGTCGTAAAAAAAGTAGTTCGAATTGACTTGAGGGTCGTAGTACACCGGGTACCCCGGTACGCGGACGAGGGTGGGATACACGGGCATGTTGATGCCGATATTGACTCCCGGGGCGCCGAAATCGATGCTGAACTGCGCGCGAGCGGGGAGCGCCGGGCAAAGCAGGATTGCAAGCGCAATGATCAGGTACCGCATGGATGGGACCCCCTAACGGTTAAGCCGCTATCGCGGCCGTCGGACGCCACCCAGTCTGGTGACTAGCCGACTCGGCGACCATCAGATAAGAACTGATTTCCTCGTAGGACCACATCCGACATGGCGAACCACGGTTGGGATAAGCTAGCGGCCCATCGTCGACAAACTGGCCAATGAGGCTGTGAGGCGAGGCCCAGGAATCGGCGGCGCGATGTGCGCGCAATTGCACGCAATTGCTCCAAACGCGTCGCTTCATCCTGCGATGAGGTCTGATCGGCGAACGTGCCGGCCGCGGAGCGATCTCTGACGAATCCGACGATGCTCGACCATCTGCTGATCGAAAGCGCGGCCAGATATCCGGACCGGACGGCGGTCGTCGACGGGGAGGAGTCGATCAGCTATCGCGGGCTGGACGACGCGTCCGCCCGTCTCGCCAGCGAGCTCGTCGCACACGGCGCGGGACCCGGAAATCGGGTCGGCCTTTACCTCGACAAGTCGCTCCACGCTATCGTCGCCGTCTGGGGCGTGCTTCGAGCCGGGGCCGCGTACGTGCCGCTCGACGTCGCTTCGCCGGTCAAAAGAGTTTCGCGTATCGTCGAGAATGGCGATCTTTGCGGCATCCTCTCCTCGTCGAAGCGGTGGTCGGCGCTCGGCCCCGCGCTCGCATTGCCGCCCGCCTTCGTCGGCGTCATTCGCGCGACCCAGCAGCCGGCCGACATCGGGTTCGCCTTCGAGGGGCCGAAGGCCTCGCATGTTCCAGCAGCGGACCGCGGTGCCGGCTCGGGAGGGCACGATCCTTCACGTCCGGCATACATCCTCTACACGTCGGGCTCCACCGGACAGCCGAAGGGCGTCGTGCTCAGTCATCGCGCCGCGCTCTCGTTCGTCGATTGGGCGGCCGAAACAGCAGCGCTCGGCCCGACCGACGTCGTGTCGAGCCACGCGCCGCTGCATTTCGATCTGTCGGTCTTCGACGTGTTCGCGAGCTGCCGGGCGGGCGCCTGCGTAACGCTGGTGCCGCCGGGTCTCAACGTCTTCCCCCGCAACCTCGCGGACTGGATCGCCGCGCAGCAGATCACCGTCTGGTACTCGGTGCCGTCGCTGCTCGCGCGACTCGCGCTCTCGGGCGGGCTCGAGCGTCACGACTGGTCGCGGCTGCGCCAGATCATTTTCGCCGGCGAGGTCTTCCCTGTCGCGCATCTGCGCCGCCTGCGCGAGCAAATCCCCGGCGCGCGCTACTGGAACTGGTATGGACCGACCGAGACCAACGTCTGCACCGCCTACGCGGTCGACGCGCTCCCACCCGAGCAGACGGCGCCGGTGCCGATCGGCACGGCCTGCGCCAACAGCAAGCTGCTCATCGTGAACGACGCGGGGGCGGTGTGCGGGCCGGGCGAAACGGGCGAGCTCTACGTCAGCGGTCCAAGCTTGATGACCGGATACCAGGCAATGCCCGAGGCCACCGCACATGCTATGGTCGCTCGCGGCGAACGGGGCGGCGGCGCCCTCTGGTATCGAACCGGAGACCTCGTGCGCGAGGACGCTGCCGGGCAGCTTCATCTTCTCGGCCGCCGGGACGGCATGATAAAAAGCCGCGGCTACCGCATCGAGTTGGGTGAAATCGAGAGTGTGTTGCACCAGCATCCCGGTGTTGCGGAAGCTGCCGCGATCGCTCTGCCCGACGAAGAAAGCGGCCACGTGATACGGGCGGCGGCGGTCGCCAGGGCCGGACAATCGTTGGACGCCGGCAAGTTGCGTGCGTTTTGCGCCGAACGTCTGCCAGCGTATATGATTCCGCTGTCGATCGCGGTGCGCGGGTCGCTTCCGCGTGGAAGCACCGGCAAAGTCGACCGACTGCAGCTGTACGAGGAGCTTTCCCGTGGTTGAAACCGTCGACACGCACTGCGAATTGCCGCAAGCGCAGCTCTTTGGAGCGCAACAACGCGCAGACCGCTGGCCCCAGCCGCTGAGCGAAAGCGGTACCAGTTCGCCGCCAGCCATCCTGATACGGAGATCTTCAAACCGACATGAGCTATAGCGACCAGCAGATCTTCGACACGCTCGCACGGTTCTTCGCGCAAGAGGCGACGGGCCCGGAGGGAGCGATCGCCGTCGCGCCCGATACCGACATCATCGGCGAAGGCCTGGTCGATTCGCTGGCCATTTTCAAGCTGATCGCGTTCGTGGAA
>DASYJB010000222.1:0-11151 GCA_035996965.1 Casimicrobiaceae bacterium
GAGCAGGGCTACTGTACGGCCTGGATACGCTTGATCATGTCGGCGTACTTCGGGCCGTATTTGTCCCACACCGGCTTGACCGCGGCCTGGAACGGCTTCTTGTCGGCGATCTCGATGATCGTGATGCCGGCGGCCCTGGCCTTGTCCATCGCGTCTTTTTCGTATTTATCCCACAGCACGCGCTCTTCGAGCTGCGCCTCGCGGCCGAATTTCACCAGCAGCGCCTGGTCCTCCTTCGACAGCGTGTCCCAGGTCTTTTTGGAGAAGACGACCATCTCAGGGACGATCAGGTGCTCGTCCAGCGTGTAGAACTTGGCGACCTGATAGTGATTATCGAACACGAAGCTGGGCGGATTGTTTTCGGCGCCGTCGACGACGCCGGTCTGCAGCGCGTTGAACACCTGGTCATATCCCATCGACACGCCATTGCCGCCGAGCGCGTTCATCATGTCGACGAACATCGGGTTGCCCATGACGCGAAACTTCATTCCCTTCAGGTCGTCGATGTTGCGAATCGCCTTCTTGGTGTCGTAAAGGCTGCGCGCGCCGGCGTCCATCCAGCACAGGGCGACCAGCCCGGCTTTCGGATTGTTGGTGACCTTGTCCATCAATTCCTGCCCGATCGCCCCGTCGATCACCTTCTGCATGTGCGCCGTGTTGCGGAACAGATACGGCATGTTGAAGACATTGAGCTCGTCGATCACCGGTCCCAGCGCGCCGACGCTGACCCGCGCAAACTGGATCGCGCCGACCTGCGCCTGCTCAATCGCCTCCTTTTCACCGCCGAGCTGCATCGAGGCATACATCTGGATGCTCAAGCGTCCGTTGGTGGCCTTTTCGAGCTTCTTTCCCATGTTCTGCACCGCCTCGACCGTCGGATAGCCCAACGGATGGACGTCCGATGCTTTCATCACCAGCTTTTGCTGCGCCGACGCGAGTCCCGGCGGCAACAGACCGGCCAGTGCGAGCACCGCGGCCGCGACCCCGGCCCGTAACACCTTTCGCCTAGCTTTCATTTCTCCTCCTGCGTGGTTGGACTTCAACAACTAGGCAAGACGGCAAGTCTGCCGGCTCGCAACTTGTTCGTTCGCTCGTCGCGCGCTCGAGCGCCGCCGATGCATTCACGCGAGAAAGTCCTCCTTGCCGTGAATGTCCTCGTAGAAAAAATCCGGGTTCATCCGCCGGATGTCGTCCATGCTGATCTGCAAGCCGTCGAGATGCCCTTCCATCGCGGCCGCCGCCCGATCGGCGTCATGCCGTTCGATCGCAGCGACGACCGCCGCGTGCTCGCGGATCACCCGCGCCATGCGTCCGGGCTGCGGCAGGGTGAGCAGCCGGTAGCGGTCGATTTGCGTTTTGACGCCCTGAACCAGCGACCATATGCCCGGATATCCGGCGGTGACTGCGACGGCGGCGTGAAACGCCTCATCCGCGCGATGGAATGCTCTCCGGTCGCCAGCGCGCTCTGCCTCCTTCTGCCGCTCGAGAATCGCCTTCAGGTTGGTGACCTGGCTGCGGCGCGCGTGCGTCGCGGCAGCGCGCGCGGTGACCTGCTCGAGTGCCTTGCGCACGACGATCGCTTCGGGCAACGCACTGATAGGGATGCGCGCGACAAATGTGCCCGACTTGGCCACGGTGTCGACCAGGCCTTCGGCGGCCAGCCGGAGCAACGCCTCGCGCACCGGCGTGCGGCTGACGCTTTGCGCCTGCGCGATGTCTTTTTCGATGATCGGCTCACCGGGCTTGCGCGTCAGCGAGACGATTTCCTCGCGGAGCGTTCGATAGATCGTCGCCGCCGCGCTCTCGGCACGGCGCCCGTCGGCGCGCCCGAGCGAAAGCGCGTGGCGCGGTGGCGGCGCGACGGCGGCCTCGGATCTTGGCTTTTTGGCACTGCGTGACACCGACCTGCTCCCCCGTGCTCGGCGGCCGTTAGTATATCTAATATATTACATCCCGCAAGCTCAACGCGGGAGATGATAATGTGAAGAAATTCCGCGAGATGATCGAGCGGCCGAGCAATGGATCAGCCATTCCCTTGACGCAGCAGCGGCAAATCCGGAGGACCGACGATGAATCCTGCGAAATCGTTTGACTATCGGGCGCTCTTCGACCTGTCGGGCCGGGTGGCGCTCGTCGTCGGCGGCGGCTCCGGCATCGGGCAGGCGGGCGCCGAAGGTCTCGCTGCCCATGGCGCGCACGTCGTCGTCGCCGATATCACCGGTGACGACGCCAACGGCGTCGCCGGACGCATCCGGGCCGCCGGCGGCAAGGCCAGCGCATTGACTATCGACGTGCGCGACACCGCCGCCGTCGACCGGATGGCCGCCGGCGTGCTGCGCGACCACGGCGGGCTCGATGTCCTGCTGACGACGCCGGCGGTCAACCTGCGCAAGCGCTTGCTCGATTACACCGACGAGGAATTCGACCGCGTGATCGAGCTGAATCTCAAGGGCACGTTTCGCGTCGCTCGCGCCTGCGCTCGTGTCATGGCGGAGCGCAAGCGCGGCAGCATCATCCTGATGGCGTCGATCCGCGCGGTCAGCGTCGAGCCCGGCCAGAGCATCTACGCATCGACCAAGGCCGGCATCGTGCAGATGGCGCGCGGCCTCGCGGCGGAGCTCGGGCCGCTTGGCGTGCGCGTGAACGCGCTGGCGCCCGGCATCGTCGCGACGCCGCTGACGCGCCAGATCATGTCCAACGCCGACTGGAACCGCGCCTATGCGAGCCGTACCGCGCTCGGCCGCTGGGCCGAGCCCGAGGAAATGGCGGGTCCGATCGTCTTTCTCGCCGCCGACGCCAGCAGCTATCTGACCGGCACGATCATTTTCGCCGACGCCGGCTGGACGGCGATCGACGGTCGCTTCGAGCCCCGGCTCAACGCCTGACGCGCGCCTAGATCCGGAACGAGGACAAGGTCTCCGGAGCGAACAGCTCTTCCGGCTGCAGCCGGCGCGGTGACAATCCCTGCTCATGGTGGTAGCGCAGGAACGTGTCGAGCACATGGCGGTTCGGCTCGAAGCCGTATGGCCACCAGTCGTCGCCCATGTCGCGCCGGACCTCCTCGACCTGCGCGATCTGCCAGGGAAGCATCGTCGTCAGCGCCGACGTCGTATACAGGTTCTCGTAGACCCGCTGTTTCGCCTGCACGAACGCCTTGGTCAGCGATTGCGCAATCCAGGGATTGGCCCTGTACACGTCGCGGCGTATCGCCACCGTGTGCATGATCGGGAAGATCCGGGTCTTGCGGTAGTAGCCCCGCTCGACCTCGACGTAGTTCTCGAACAGGCGCCGGACGGCTCCTGGGCGGCTGCGGAACGTCGACGGAATGCGCGCCGCATGCAGCGCGTCGATCTCCCCGTCGGCCAGCATGGCCGCCAGCGTCTGTCCCGCGCCGATACGCGTCACCCTGAATTTGGCCGGCAGATCGAGCTTGAGCTTTTCCTCGCGTCCCGGCTCTTCCTCGCCGCCCGTACAGTATTCGACGCTGGCCGGATCGACGCCGTATTCGTCCTGCAGAATGCCGCGGATCCACACCGGCGCCGTCATCTGGTATTCGGGCGTGCCGATGCGCTTGCCGATCAGGTCGCGGGGCTCGCGTATCGCGCTCTTTTCGGACACGAAGATGCACGATTGCCGGAAGAACCGCGACGGAAAGACCGGGATCGCGACGAACGGCGGCGAATCTCGAGCGACCGACACCGCATACGAAGACAGCGACATTTCGGCGACGTCGAATTCGCGGTTCCGCAGCATGCGGAAGAACGTCTCCTCGACGTGCATGTCGAGATAGTTGAGATCGATCCCCTCGGGCCGCACGCTGCCGTCCGCGAGCGCGTGCGTGCGATCGTAGTGCCAGCACGCCAGGGAGAGCCGCAATCGGGCCATAGGGTTCCTGTGGGTGAAGAATCCGCAATCGGACGGCGCCGGCGATACTCTACGCCAACGCGCTTCAGGCCTTGCCGCGCGAACGCCGCGCTCGGGGCGCCGCGCGCGACGTCACCCCGTTCGGCGGCGGATCCGCCGCGGTCTCCGCTTCGTCCTGCGCGAGGCGTTCCAGCACGGCGAGCAGCGTACGCCGCGTCGCGGCAACGTCACGCGCCGGTACGCCGCGCACGGCGATGCGGTTCACCTCTTCCGCCAGCGGCACCAGCTTGTTTTTGAGCGCGCGGCCTTTGCGGGTCAGAAAAATATGGATCTTTCGCCGGTTGCCGGCGAGCTGGCGTCGCGCGATATAGCCGCGGCTTTCCATCGCCTTCAGCGCGCCGAACGTCGTCGGCTCCATCACCCCCGCCTCGCGGCTCAGCTCGCGCTGGGTCAGGCCGTCCGACTCCCAGAGTATGCGCAGGAAAGCCCAATGGCCAAACGGCACGCCGAACGGAGCGAGCCGCCGCTGCAGGGCCCGAACCAGCGCGCGGGTCGCGTCCTTGACCAGGTGCGCGAAGCGATCGTCGCGGACGGCATCGCGCCAATGCTTGAGCAGGCGCAGCGTATCGGTGTCGGCCGTGTCCGGCGGGGCACCGGCCGGCCGCGCTCGAGTCCGGCCGGCCCCCCGCTTCGCCGCCAGCGTCGTCGAGCGCGCGGATGCGCGAACGCCCATCACGACGGCAGGCCGACCTGATGACCGAGCACGATATCGCGCTGTTCGCCCGCCGATTGCAGCATCGCCAGACACACCTCCAGCGTGGCCATCGCCCACCGGCCGCCGTGCAGCGGCGTCCGTCCGGAAACGACGGCAGCGTACAGCTCGTCGATCACTTCGGCGCGTGGCACCCGAGGCTTGGACAGCGGCTCCAGGTGCCTCTCGCCGTCGCCGTAGATCATCACGCCGTCCGGCATCGGACGCAGATCGCCGCGCTCGCAACAGACCAGCACCAGGCCGAAATGCTGGTGCGATGGCGGCGCGGGCGGCGACGCGGCTGCGGCCCGCTCGACGTAGTCGGCGCCGCCGTAGTTGCGCGCATTCTTCAATGCTGTCTCCTCGTCGGGATCGGCCGCGCGGCGCAGGTTCCGGCGCGCGGCGCCGTAATCGCTATCGGTCTTGACCGCTCCCATTTCGCCGACGCCGCCGCAAAGCTCGTCGCCGTCGAAATGCGCATAGCCGCTGTACGCCAGCGACGCATAGCTGCCGTCTTCGAACACCAGCAGCGCGGCATACGCGCCCTCGGTCGCGCGCGCCGGATCCCACGCCCCGGTCTGGGCGCGGACGCTGTGCACGCGCCCGCCGCCGAGCAGGCGCACGATATCGACCTGATGTGCGGCCTGGCTGAAGACGGCGCCGCCCCCGCGCGCGGTGACCAGTTCTTCCGGCCGGCGCGGCCGGTACAGAAAATCGGTGTAGTACTGCGCATTGATCATGCGGACGGCGCCGAGCGCTCCGCTGGCGATGATCTCCCGCGCGCGCAGGATCGGCGCGTCGAAGCTGTGGCTGTGGCCGACGATCAGGCGGACATTGGCGCGCTCGGCCGCGTCTATCATGCGGCGGCATTCGTCAAGGGTGATCGCCATCGGCTTTTCGACCAGCACATGCTTGCCGCCGGCCGCAGCCGCCTCGACGTGGTCGGCGTGAAGCTGGTGCGGCGTGGCGACGTACACGACGTCGACTTCGGCATCGGCGCACAGCGCTTCGACCGACGCATAGACGCGGCCGCCGAATTCCGCGGCAAACCGCGCCCTCGCCTCCGGGCGCGGATCGGCGGCGGCGACCAGCTCGACTCGGGGGTCCGCGGTCAGCGTCGGCAGCATCAGCGTGAACGCGCGGCCGAGTCCCGCGACGCCGAGCCGCAATCTTCGCTCAGACATCCGGAATCGCCCGGCGGGACGGGACGGCATCGCCCGATCGGGCTGCCGCGATGCTCGACATCGCTCCTCCGATTGCCTATTATTTACTTAGGGGCCTAATATTATGCCCGTTGCGCCGGCTCGGGCAACCGCGCCGGCTCGAATCCGACGGCCGGAGGTGAACGTGTTGAACGTCGAAGACAACGAGTTGCTTTGCCGGGTCGAGGGCGACGCGGCGATGGGCCAGCTGATGCGCCGCCACTGGATACCGGCGTGTCTGTCCGAAGAGGTCGCCGAGCGCGACGGCGCGCCGGTGCGCGTGCGGCTGCTGGGGGAAGACCTGGTGGCGTTTCGCGACACCGCCGGCCGCATCGGCGTGCTCGACGAGCATTGCCCGCACCGGCGCGCGTCGCTCGCGCTGGGCCGCAACGAGGAGTGCGGCCTGCGCTGCCTCTACCACGGCTGGAAAATCGACGTCGAAGGCAACGTCGTCGACCGCCCGTCGGAGTCCCACGACGCCGTTCTGGCCAAAAAGGTCGTACACAAGACCTACCCCTGCCGTGAAGCCGGCGGCTTCGTCTGGGTCTGGATGGGACCGCCCGACCAGATGCGTGATTTCGAGCCGCCCGCGTGGGCACCCTCCCCCGCGGTCCGCACCAGCATCGTCAAGATCCACGTCGGCTGCAACTGGGCGCAGGTGCTGGAAGGCGCGATCGATTCGGCGCACAGCTCGAGCCTGCATTCGACCGACATGGTGCCGGCGCAAGTGGCGGGCGCCGGCGCGACCGAGGGCGAGTGGTTGCGGCCGTCGACCGACAAGGCGCCGAAGCTCCAGGTGCAACGCACCGAATTCGGCTTTCGCTATGTGGCGATACGCCGGCCGATCGAGCGCGCGGACACCCACGACTATCTGCGCATCACCTTGTTCGTCGCGCCCTTCACCGTCCTGATCCCGCCCAACGACCGGTACCAGCTTTCGATCCTCAACATCCCGCTCGATGACACGAACACGATGTTCTATTTCATCGCGTGGAGCGAATCGAAAGGCATCGAGCAACTGGCGTGGCGCGAATTCTGCAAGGCCCGGGTCGGGGTCGACCTCGACGCGAACTTCCGCCGGATTCGCACGCTCGAGAACAACTATCTGCAGGATCGAGACGCGATGAAGCACGGCAGCCATACCGGCATCGCCGGAATTCCCAACCAGGATATCGCGATGTGGGAGACGATGGGACCGATCGCCGACCGCTCGCGCGAGCGGCTCGGCGCAAGCGACATGGCGATCGTGCAATTCCGTCGCATCATGGTCGATGCGGCGCGAAAGGTCCGGGACGGCGGGCCGGCAATCGGCACGTCGCCGCAGCATGTCGCCCACGTCAAGCTGAAGTCCTTCGAGGGCATCGTGCCCAAGAAAACCGACTGGATGACGCTCGGCGTCGCTGCGGAGGAGCTTCAGGCATCGCGAACGTCCTAGTCGCGCCCCGGGCGAGAACACCGTAGGCACGGTCGCGCGGCAAGCGATTGACGCCGGGCGAACCGCACGCGACACTGTCGCGAACGCCAAATGCAGGCGACGCCGCGGAAAACAAGCGCGCGCGAGCGCACTCGCCCGGGACAGGACCAGGAGAGAAACAATGAGCAAACGGGGAAGGTTTTGCAACGCGATCGCCGCGATGCTGATTGCAATGACGGTCCCGGCGCAGGCCGAGGACACGCTGCGGGTTGCCGCGGGCCAGCGCGGCAACTGGGATACCACGATCGCCGAGATCGGCCAGCGGGGCGGCATATTCAAGAAGAATGGCCTGAGCCTGGAGATTCTGTACACCCAAGGCGGAGGCGAAACCCAGCAGGCGGTGATCTCGGGCAGCGTCGAGATCGGCGTCGCACCGGGCATCATGGGCGTGCTCTCCGCGTTCTCCAAGGGAGCCCCGGTGCGCATCATCGGCGCCGAGACGACCGGCGCGTCCGACCTTTTCTGGTACGTGCCGTCGAATTCGTCGATCAAGTCACTGAAGGACACCGACGGCAAGACGATCGCCTACTCGACCAACGGCTCGTCGACCCACGGCATCGTCACGGCATTCATGAAGCAGTACGATCTGAAAGCCAGGCCGACGGCGACCGGCGGACCGGCGCCGACGCTGACCCAGGTGATGTCGAATCAGATCGACGTCGGCTGGTCGGCCCCGCCTTTCGGGCTGCAGCAGCTCGACGAAGGCAAGATCCGCATCGTCGCAAGCGGCAACGATGCGACCGTATTCAAGGGCCAGACCGTTCGCCTGCTGATCACCAATGTGCAGACCCTGCAGGAGCGCAAGCCTCTGATCGAGCGGTTCATGAAGGCTTACCGCGAGACGATTGACTGGCTGTATTCGGACGACCCCGTCGCGCTGAAGACCTATGCCGATTTCGTCGGCATTTCGGTCGCGACCGCCAAGCGAACGCGCGACGGCTTCTTCCCCAAGGCGGCGGTCGATCCGGACACGGTCGTCGGACTCGACCAGATCACGCAGGATGCCGTCACGCTCAAGTACACGGCCGCGCCGCTGACCAAGGAGCAGCTTGCCGAGCTGATCCAGATTCCTCCCCGGCGCTAGGCTTCAGGTCCGGCGTGCCCGTCGTGACCATAGCGGCGACCCGGCTGCTCGACGTCGAGCACATCAGCAAGCGCTACTCCGGCGCCGGAGACGTCATCACGGCGGTCGACGACATCTCGTTCGGCGTCGATCCGGGCGAGTTCGTCTCGATCATCGGTCCTTCGGGCTGCGGCAAGTCGACCCTGTTCAACATCATCGGCGGCCTGATCGGCGACTACGACGGCCGGGTCGCTGTCGCCGGCGCGACGATATCCGGCACGCATCCGGCGATCGGCATGGTGTTCCAGGAAGAGTCGACGTTTCCCTGGCGCACCGTCGCCGACAACGTTGCGTTTCCCCTCGAGATCGCCGGCATCGGACGACGTGAGCGACTCGAACGCGCCGAGTCGTTCGTGACGCTGGTCGGCCTGCACGGATTCGGTCATCGCTATCCTGCCGAGCTGTCCGGCGGCATGAGGCAGCGCGTCGCCATCGCGCGTACGCTGGCGTCGGAACCGCGCATCCTGCTGATGGATGAACCGTTTGCCGCTCTCGACGAGCAAACGCGACTGCTGCTCGGCGACAAGGTGCTGCAGATCCAGCAACAGCTCCGTCAGACGACCTTGCTGATCACGCACAATCTGACCGAGGCGGTGCAGCTTTCCGACCGCGTGCTGGTGATGACGTATCGGCCGGGACGCTTGAAGCGCATCGTCGCCATCGATCTTCCGCGTCCGCGCGATTCCGAAGTCGTCGGCAGCGCGGCGTTCGGCCGCTATGTCGCCGAAATCTGGCAGGACCTGCGCGAGGAAGCCAGCCGCGGCATTCAAGAGGACGAATCGCGGGTCCTCCAGGGCGGCCGGGGTAAATGAGGCCGATGAGCCGCAGCGGCGCTCTATCGCCGCGGCTCGGTCCGCGGACGGTCGGGCTGACGACGGCGATCGCCGTGATCGCGCTGATCGAATTCCTGATCCGAGTCGGCGTGATCAATCGTTTTATCGTGCCGCTGCCGTCGCAGATTCTCGGCGCGCTGCCGCGCATCATCGCCGAGGAAAACGTGCTCCACCGCTTCGCGCAGACGATGCAGGAGCTTTTCTGGGCGAGTCTCTTGCTCGCGGTGACCGGCATCGCCCTCGGCGCCTTGCTCTACCGCTTCCGGCTGCTGCGCGCCGCCTGCGAGACCTGGGTCGCCGCGTTCGCCGCGGCGCCTATCGTCCTTATGTATCCGTTGTTCCTGGTGATATTCGGACGCAGTGCGACGACGATCGTCATGATCGGCTTTGCCGCCGGGCTCGCACCGGTGATACTCAAGACGCTGGAAGGCCTCACCAGGACCCGGCAGGTGCTCATCGACGTCGGGAGGAGCTTCCGGCTCACGCCGGCGCAGGAGTTCCGCAAGATTCTCCTGCCGGCGGCGCTGCCGTCGATCTTCGTTGGTCTGAGGCTCGGGCTGATCTTCGCACTGATCAACATCGTCGGCGTCGAATTCCTGATCAATTTCGGCGGGCTCGGCCAGCTGATCAACGAGCTGGCCGAGCGCTACGATCTGCCCGCAACGTATGGCGCGATCTGCTTCGTCATTCTGGCGAGCATCGTGTTCTTCGATATCACCGGAAGGATCGAGCGTTGGCTGCGGCCGAACGAATGACCGGCAGGCGGGGCGCGGCGTCCTGGCGCGCCGTCGCGCTGCTGCGGATCGTCATCATCGCCGTCGTCGCGCTGGCGTGGGAAATGCTCGCCGCCTCCGGGCTGCTGTTCCGCGACGTCGTCCCGTCGCTGGGGGTGATCGGAAGCGCGGTATTTCGCCTGCTGGCCGACGAAGGCTTCTATCGCAATCTGGCGATCACCCTCGCGGAGGTTGCGGCGGCGCTCGCGATCGGCGGTGTCGCCGGCTTGGGCGTCGGCATTCTGCTCGGAGCAAATCGCTTCCTGTCGCGCGCGTACGAGTCGCTGATCTACTACCTCGGACCGACGCCGAAGATCATTTTCTTCCCGGTCCTGATCATGTGGTTCGGCGTCGGATCCGGATCCAAGATCGCGATGGGCGTGCTCTCGTGCTTTTTCCCCATCGCGATCAGCGCGGCCGCCGGCATGCGGCAGATCGATCCGATACTGATCCGCGTCGGACGGAGCTTCCGGGCCTCGATCAGCCAGATGATCGTCAAGGTCTATCTGCCAGCGATGCGCGAGCCGATCGTCAACGGCGTGCGGCTGGGCCTGGGTGTCGCGATCATCGGGACGCTGCTGGCGGAGACCAAATTGTCGAATCGCGGCATCGGCTACCTGATCATCCAGGCCTACTCGACATTCGACATGCCGCGAATGTACGCGCTGCTGATCGTCCTGTTCACGCTTGCCATCGGAGCGAACGCGATGCTCGGGGGGCTCGCCCGGTCGAGTTCCGCCGAGCCAGCGCCTGTCGCGACCCGGATGCCAGTACAATGAGTGCCGCTACGGCAGGATGAGCGCTCGCCCGGGTGGTGAAACTGGTAGACACAGCGGACTTAAAATCCGCCGACGCCGAAACGCGTCATGCCGGTCCGAGTCCGGCCCTGGGCACCACAGGTGATTCCGCGCCGCGGGTCCGAGACGCGTTCGCGCTGCGGCGGCGCCAGTGAGGACCGGGCGGAGCACAGCGGGCCGGGGTGCCGACCCGGCCGTCGTTGACCGGCGACACTATGTTGCTGTGCGATAATCCGTTACACTCCCGCGTCATGCGCTGCACACGATGAGGCGGCCCCGCTGGGTGCGCCGCCCGCAACAGGAGAGCTCGTTGGCATTGCCGGTCAGAAAACAG